>JBILGP010000192.1:0-4653 GCA_044350985.1 Polaromonas sp.
AGCAGGCGGGCCAACGACTCAGCGCCTTCGCGCCAGACGCACGCCTGCGACCTGGGCGACGGCCGCAAGCACGCGCTGCACCGCACGCGCGTCGCCCACTTCGACCGTGAAGGTCATGCGGGCGCTTTCGCCGTGGTGATCTCGCAGCGACTGGGTCTGTACGCCCGTGACGTTGACCTTCTCACGAGAAAAGGCCTCGGAGATGTCTCGCAGCAGCCCCTGCCGGTCGGCCGCTTCAATGGCGATATCCACCGGATACAGCGCCGGGGTGCTGGCATTCCACTTGACCTCGATCACCCGCTCGGGGCTGCCCGAGGCCATGTTGCGAAAGTTGCTGCAGTCGCTGCGGTGGATGCTCACGCCTTTGCCTCGGGTGACAAAGCCGCGAATCGAATCGGGCGGAGCGGGCTTGCAGCATTTGGCCAGTTGCGTGAGCAGCGAGTCCACGCCCACCACAAGCACGCCGCCTTGCGCCGATCGATCGCCGCCCGATCGCATCTTGGCCAGCACCAGTTCGTCGGCCGAGGGCACAGGCTCGCTGGGGCGCAGCATGTTCTCGATGGTGCGCAGGGAAAACTCGTCTTTGCCCACCACTTCGAACAAATCATCGGCGCTTTTGAAGCCCAGCTGGCCGGCCAGATCGTCCAGGCCGAGCGCGGTCTTGCCCTCGCGCTGCAGCAGCCGCTCGACCGCCTCGCGCCCGCGCGAGACGGTCTCTTGCAGCGCCAGCGCATTGAACCAGGCACGCACTTTGGCGCGCGCACGCGGGCTGACCAAAAAACCGAGCTCCGGGTTGAGCCAGTCGCGCGAGGGCCCGCCCTCCTTGGTCGCGATGATCTCCACCGTCTGGCCATTGCGCAGCGCCGTGTTCAGCGGCACCATGGCACCGTCGATGCGTGCGCCCCTGCATCGGTGGCCCAGCGTGGTGTGCAGGCTGTAGGCAAAGTCCACCGGCGTGGCGCCGCGCGCGAGCTCGACCACCGACGCCTCGGGCGTAAGCACGTAGATGCGGTCTTCAAGCAGGCCCTGGCCGCCCTGGCCCGCCAACGACAGCGGCGCCGACATTTCGCGCTCCCAAGCCAGCAACTGGCGCAGCACGGCAATCTTGGCCTCGTACGGACCGCTGGCGACCACACCACTTTTTTTGCCGCCTGCCTCCTTGTAGGCCCAGTGCGCGGCCACGCCGCTTTCGGCATGCGCGTGCATGGCTGGCGTGCGGATTTGGATCTCGATCGCCTTGCCCTGGCTGTCGCGCACCACGGTGTGCAGCGACTGGTAGCCATTGGCTTTGGGTCGGGCGATGTAGTCGTCAAACTCACCTTCGACCTGCTCGAAGCGCTCGTGCACATGGGCCAGCACGGCGTAGCAGGCCTTGAGATCGGGCGCGATCACACGCAAGGCCCGCACATCGAGCACCTGCTCAAAGCCCAACGACTTGCTGCGCATCTTGCGCACGATGCTGTAGATGTGCTTGGGCCGGCCCTGCACCGACACCTCAAGCCCAAGCTGCTCAAGCTCGGCTTGCAACTGAGCGCACAGGGCCTGCACATAGCCTTCGCGCTGCACGCGCTTTTCATCGAGCAGTTTGGCGATCTCGCGGTAGGTCTGTGGTTCGGTGAAGCGAAAGGCCAGATCCTCGAGCTCCCACTTGATCTGCCAGATGCCCAGGCGGTTGGCCAGCGGCGCAAACACCTGCAGCGACTCTTGCGCCATCGCCACATCGGGCTGCAACCGAGCCGCGGCGAAGTAGCGCAGCGTCTGCAGACGCGAGGCCAGGCGCAGCATGACCACGCGCAGGTCGCGCGAGAAGGCCAGCAGCATCTTGCGCACCGTCTCGGTCTGGCCGGCCAGCTCGTGGGCCCGCGCGTGGCGGCTTTGGGCCAGCCGGGCCTGGCGCTGCAGCGCCACCAGCTTGTTGGTGGCCAGCGCCAGTTCGGCATGGCTCGGGCCAAAAGCTGCTGCGATGACTTCGCCCGGCTTGTTCAAGTGCTCGCAGGCGTAGACCAGATAGCTGGCCGCCTGCATGGCCTGCGATCCGCCAAGAGCCTGCAAGATCGCCGCCACCGCATCGGCGTGGGCCAAGGTGGACTCGCCCGTCTCAAGCAGACGCCCGGTGATCAGCGGTTGGGCAAATGCGCGCGCACGCGCCAGCACCTGCGGCTCGTCCGGCAGACCCGACGCGGTGACGGCCAAGATGGCGCCGGCGTCGGCCGGGGCGGCGTGGAGCTCGCTTTTCATGACGGGGCCATGGCGCAGTGCCCGGGCTCAGGCCGCAAGCACAAAGTCGAGCACGGCGCGCAACTGGTCATCGGCCATGAGCGTGGGCGCATGGCCGACCCCCGCAAACTCGACCAGCGCCGGTCGCGGACCGCACTCGTTCATGGCCAGCGCCGCTTGACGCGAGAGCAGGTCCGAATCGGCGCCGCGCAGCAACAAGGTCTTGGCACGGATCTGCTCGTAGACGGCCTGCATCAGTTCGCCCGCTTGCGCGTTGGACTGCTCGCTCAGGTCGCGCAAGGGAGCCGCAATCGCCGGGTCGTAGTGCAGGGCCCAGCGGCCGTCTGGTGTGGGCTTGAGCATGGGCGTGTTGAGCGCTTGCCACTGCAAGTCGCTGTGTGGGCCAAAGCCGGCCATGTTGACACGCAGCGCGTCCAGCCCCTCTTGCAAGCTGGCAAAAGGCCTGCCCTGCCCCACATAACCCTTGATGCGCGCCAAGCCGGCCCAGTCGAGCCGGGGGCCGACGTCGTTGAGCACCAGACGGTCGATTGGCCGCGGCAGCGCCTGGCTGTGCGCCGCCGCCAGCATGCCGATGATGCCGCCCATGCTGGTGCCCACCCAATCGAGCCGATCGATGCGCTGCTGGACGTGAAGGTGCGCAAGCAAGGCCTGCATATCGGCTGCATAGGTCAGGGGCTGGTAGAGCGCTGCGTCGCCCAGCCAGTCGCTGGCCCCGCGCCCAGCCACATCGGGGCAAACCACGCGCAAGCTCAGCCCCAGCGCGCCGGCGCGCTCGAGCAAAGCCCCCGCCAGGGCGTCGAAGTCACGGCCCTGGCGGGTCAGCCCATGCACGCACAGCACCACATGGGAGGCTTGGGCCTGTCCCCACTGCCAATAGGCCAGGCGGCGGCCGCCGGCGTCGGGTCTTGGCAGGTGGTGCAGTTGAGGCTCGGTCATGCAAGTTTGGCGCCAAGAAGGCGCCCCATAATCGCGGGTTTGGACAAGAGGCCCCGCGCGGCGGGGATGCAAATTGTCGCCCCAATTGCACAGGAGAATCTCATGCTCAAAGGCAAAACAGCACTCGTGACCGGATCGACCAGCGGCATCGGCCTGGGCATCGCCAAGGCGCTGGCGGCCCAGGGTGCCAACCTGGTGCTCAACGGCTTTGGCGAAGTGGCCGCTGCACAGGCCCAAGTGGAGGCGCTGGGCGTGCAAGTGGCCTACCACGGCGCCGACATGAGCCGGCCGGCCGAGATCGAGGCGATGATGCGCTTTGCGGCCGAGCGCTTTGGCCGGGTCGACATCCTGGTCAACAACGCCGGCATCCAGCATGTGGCCAAGATCGAGGACTTTCCGGTCGAGCGTTGGGATGCGGTGATCGCCATCAACTTGTCGAGCGCGTTTCACGCCACGCGGTTGGCGCTGCCGGCCATGAAGGCGGCCAATTGGGGGCGCATCATCAACGTGGCGTCGGTGCACGGCCTGGTGGCCTCGGCCGAAAAAGCCGCTTACGTGGCGGCCAAGCATGGCATCGTCGGGCTGACCAAGGTGACCGCGCTGGAGACGGCCACCACCGGCGTGACCTGCAATGCCATCTGCCCGGGCTGGGTGCTCACGCCGCTGGTGCAAAAGCAGGTCGATGCCCGGGCGCAGGCGCTGGGCCTGTCCAACGAAGAAGCCAAACGCCTCCTGCTGGGCGAAAAAGAGCCCTCGATGCAGTTCACCACGCCCGAGGAGTTGGGCGCGCTGGCGGTGTTTTTCTGCTCAGCCGCTGGCAACAATGTGCGCGGCGCGGCCTGGAACATGGACGGCGGCTGGGCCGCGCAGTAAGGCCCTGGCGCTGGGCGGCGGGCGTCTGATCGCGCTCGGGCTTAGCGCTTGGCCGGCACCAGGGCCATGCCCTCGGGCAGCCGGCTGTCGGGCAGCGGCAACTCCAGCCGCTGCAACACTGGCCCACTGCGGTCTGCGGCCAGCTCGGCATGGCGCGCGCCGACCGCGCGCAAGATCACGCCTTCTTCAACGGAGGTGCCCACCGCATAGGGCCGGGCCGGCTGGCCATCGATGGACAGCACGGCCACGCCGGCAGCACCTTGCGCGATGACGCCGCGTAACTCATAACGCCGCGCCTGCGCCGGGGCGCTGGCCGCCTGGCTATCGGGCGGCGCGCCCAGCCATGCGGCAATGGCGGCCGATTTGATCTGCAGCACGGCCGGCGCGGCAGGCGCCACGGCCGGTGCAGGCGGCTCGGTCAGCAACAAGCCCCAGTACACCGCGCTCAGGCCGAGCAGGGCCCAGACCACAGCGGTCGAGCCCAAACGCAAAATGGCGGCGCGCAGTTGCATGGGAAGATTATGATCGAGCCATGCGATTCACCCTGTCCCTGCCAAGTTTGTCGCGCCATCCCCATGCCCCTGGGCGCAAGCAGCGCGGCTTTAC
>JBILGP010000193.1:0-4642 GCA_044350985.1 Polaromonas sp.
GACTGGCTGCGCGATGCGCTCAATCCGAGGTTGCGATGAGTCTGCTGCAAGTGCAAAACCTCGTGGTCGAATTCCCCACCCGCCGCGGCACGCTGCGGGCACTGGACGACATTTCCTTTGACATCGCGCCCGGCGAAATCTTGGGCGTGGTGGGCGAGTCGGGCGCGGGCAAGTCGCTGACCGGTGCGTCCATCATCGGCCTGCTCGAGCCCCCCGGGCGGGTGGCGGGCGGGCAGATCGTGCTGCAGGGCCAGCGCATCGATCAACTCAGCGCCGACGAAATGCGGCACATTCGCGGACGCAAGATCGGCGCCATCTTTCAAGACCCGCTGACCTCGCTCAACCCGCTCTACACCATCGGCCGCCAGCTCACCGAGACCATCATGGCCCATCTGCCGATGAGCCCATCGCAGGCGCGCCAACGGGCCATCGAATTGCTTCAAGACACCGGCATCCCGGCGGCCGAGCAGCGCATTGACCACTATCCGCACCAGTTTTCAGGCGGCATGAGGCAGCGCGTGGTCATTGCGCTGGCCTTGGCGGCCGAGCCGCAGCTGATCGTCGCCGACGAGCCCACCACCGCACTCGATGTGTCGATTCAGGCGCAGATCATCAGCCTGCTCAAAAAGGTCTGCAAGGACCGCGGCGCAGCGGTGATGCTCATCACCCACGACATGGGCGTGATCGCCGAGACGTGCGACCGGGTGGCGGTCATGTACGCTGGCCGCATCGCCGAGATCGGGCCGGTGCGCGAGGTTATCAACCACAGCGCCCACCCCTACACCCGAGGGCTGATGGCCTGCATCCCCGACATGGACAGCGACCGCGAGAACCTCAACCAAATCGACGGCGCCATGCCCCGACTCAATGCCATCCCGCAGGGCTGCGCCTTCAACCCCCGCTGCCCACAGGTGCACGAGCGCTGCGGCCAGCAACGTCCCGAACTCATGCCAGCCGGAGCCACCCGCGCCGCCTGCTGGCTGCACCACTCGCAGGCCGCATCATGACGAGCCCACTGGTCGTCGCACAAGACCTGGCCAAGACCTTCGACGTCTCGCCGCCCTGGCTCAACCGCGTGCTTGAGGGCAAGCCACGCCAGCTGCTGCATGCGGTCGATGGCGTGAGCTTCGAGATCGAGCGCGGCCAGACGCTGGCCTTGGTGGGCGAATCGGGCTGCGGCAAAAGCACGGTGGCCCGTCTGCTGGTCGGCCTGTACCAGCCCACGCGTGGGTCGATGCAGTTCGACGGCCAGGATGCCCATGCCGCCTACCGGTCGGAGCAGGCGCGCGAAATCCGCCAGCGCATCCAGATGATCTTCCAGGACCCCTATGCCAGCCTCAATCCGCGCTGGACGGTGCAGTCCATCGTGGGAGAGCCGCTGCTCGAGCATGGCCTGATCACCGATCCGGGCCAGCTCAAGCAGCGGGTGGGCGAGCTGCTGGCTTCGGTGGGCCTGTCGGCGCTCGACATGGTCAAGTACCCGCACCAATTCTCGGGCGGGCAACGCCAGCGCATCTCGATTGCCCGGGCGCTGGCCACCGCGCCCGAATTTCTGGTGTGCGATGAGCCCACGTCAGCGCTCGATGTCAGCGTGCAGGCGCAGGTGCTCAACATCATGAAGGACCTGCAGCGTCAGCGCGGCCTGACCTATCTCTTCATCTCGCACAACCTGGCCGTGGTGCGCCACGTCAGCGACCGCGTCGGCGTGATGTACCTGGGCCGCCTGGTCGAACTGGCCGACAAGCACACGCTGTTCTCGCAGCCGCAGCACCCCTACACCCGGATGCTGCTCGACGCCATTCCCAAGATGCACCAGACGGGCCGCGCCCGCACCCCGGTGCAAGGCGAGGTGCCCAACCCGCTCAATCCGCCCACCGGCTGCACCTTCCACCCCCGCTGCCCGCAGGCCACCGACCGCTGCAAGAGCGAGCGCCCGGCCTTGCGTCACATTGGCGGCATCCAGATCGCCTGCCACCACGTTTAGGGCGCAGCCCCGGACGCGGCTGCTCAATGGATCGATTCCTCAGGGTCTGAGGTCAGCCCCCGTCGGCAGCCCGGGGGAAACGGGCCTAAGGAGCGGGCCTAAGGAGCGGGCCTAAGGAGCGGGCCTCAGGAGCGGGCAAACCGCAGCGACGGCCTGATCACCTGCTGTAGAGCGTCGTCATGTCCACGCCCTCGGGATCCTTGATCTGGATCAGGGGCGTCGCGGATTTGGGGGCCGCAAAATCGACCGCGTCGTCGGCTGTGAAACTGCCGTCACGGAGCTTGATGCGAGCGATGATCTTGTTGCCTTTGGCCACCACTATGCCCCCGGAATGCGGGCACATGCCGCCAATGCACTCGGAAATGATGTAGCGGGTGTCTCCATTGGCAAACCACAGGTGACTGAGCGCCGCCCTGGGCTCATAGGCTTCGTTGGCGGCAAAGAATTTCTTGCCGTTGGCCATGTCGGCGCTGTAGGTCATTTCAGTCTTTTCGGCCGTGCCAAAACGGTATTCGATCTTGCGAAAAGGCGGTTTTTCGGGGCTGGCGCACACCAGCGCCACCTTCTTGCCGGTGCTGCCCTGGTACAAGGTGGCCTCGCCTGGCAGGCATTTTTGTGCCATGGCAGGAGCGCCTGCCCCGACCAACAAGGCCAACAGGGCAAAATGAGTGATCTTCATTTTTGATCCTTTGCAAATAAAAGAAGCCGTTAGGAAAGGTCCACAAAAGCCCGTCATCGCGAGGAGCGCAGCGACGTGGCGATCCATAAGCCTTTGATTGATCAACGTTTTTTGGATTGCCACGCTTGGCTCGCAATGACAAAACGCACTTGTGCAGACTGTCCTTAAACTGGGCGAAAACCACAGGCCACTGACCGGCGCTCGGATCGCACGGATCTGCGCGGGTCGCTTGCATCGCCTCCTTGAAGCTCCCACAGCCGCGTGCGCCGGCCTCGCCGTGCTGACCCAGCCAGGCGAAGCAGGGTATCGGAAAAGATCAGCGGTTGACCTGACACGGCCTCAAGATGATGCTCCCCATGACCCGATCGGACACCCGGCCAGAAACCGTCACAACGTCGCCCTTGTTCCAGTCCATGACCTTGTCTATGGTCGGCTTGTCCGAGACGACGCAGTCCACATCGGCGCTGAAACCCGACACGTTTCCAAGTCCAACCCGGTAGCTGCCTTTTGCGAACATCTCCTCCGTGATGGAGTGGATCGGGAGCCTGGCGGTCAGGGTCTTGTCGACATAGTCGCGCTTGAATCGCGCCTGGTTGTTGCTGTAGGTGCTGTGCATCTGAGGAAGATCAGAAGCCGAAAGCGCCTGAGCAAAGGCAGGGGCACTGGCCGTCGTCAGCAACGCAAGCATGACCTTGAAAAAACGCATAAATGACTCCAAAAAACTCACCAAAGTTTACATCTTCTGACACTCGGCCTCTGGTGCGCGGCTGTTCCCAAAGTCGACCCCTTGCGCCGCAGTGCCAAGCGCGTGGGTTCAGGCCGGTCAACGGGAGGCCCTCCATCGGGTGCATGCTCCCGATGCCCTCAAAGCCCAGCCTACCGTTGGCCCAGATTCGCTGCAGGCCGCGCATCCCGGGGGCGCCGCAAGCGCGGCCTGTGCTGCGCACCCCAGCCAGGCCTCACAGCAAAGACTCTAGAATCTCCGAGATCTGCCGGCATAGTTCAATGGATAGAACGAGCGCCTCCTAAGCGCTAGATACAGGTTCGATTCCTGTTGCTGGTACCACACACACCCAAACACCGGATCGCGGCAGCGAAATCCGGTTTTTTTGTGTCTTTGCACGGGAAAAACTGAAAAACAAGGGTTTTCACCTACCTTTATGGGGTGTCAACTTAAATTGACTTATTTGGCTGTCAATCTATGATGACAAGATGAACTCTCGAGTTCACCTCATTCGCGGTGCACAGCCGCGGATACCCCGTGCGGGTTCAGCACGTCTTCTTGCAAGGAGAAACCCATGTCTGATCAAGACAAGGTAGGGCCAACGGGCTTGACCGTGGCCGAGTCGGAGGAGATTCACCGCAATCTCATCCAGGGCACGCAGATCTTCGGCATGATTGCCGCTCTCGCCCATCTGCTGGCCTTCATCTATTCACCCTGGCTCAAGTGAGGAAGTTGCCATGATCTACGGAAAAATGTGGACGGTCGTCCGGCCCCAAGTGGGCATCCCGATGTTCATCGCAGCTGTGGCCATTGCATCGTTTAGCGTGCATCTGGCTCTGACCCTGAACACTTCCTGGGTGAAGAACTTCCTCAACGGTGGCGCCTCCAAGGCAGCCGTGTCCGCTCCGGCGGCCGCGGATCCACCGGCCAAGAAGTAAGCGGGCCTTGCTCGCAGCCCGGACCGGTCACGCAAGTGGCCGGTCCTTTTGCAGCACATGAATTCTTCTCCTCGCCGCTGGGTGACTGCGTGGTCCAGTCTGGGATCGCGCTTTCTGCCCTTTGCCGACGCCGCCAGCGCCGATTTGCCGCTGTCGCGTCTGTTGCGGCTGTCGCTGTTTCAGGTCTCCTTCGGCATGGCCGTGGTGATGCTGGTGGGCACGCTCAACCGGGTCATGATCGTCGAGCTCAAGGTGCCCGCGGCGCTGGTGGCCCTGATGGTGGCCCTGCCGCTGCTGGCCGCGCCCTTTCGCGCCCT
>JBILGP010000280.1:0-3827 GCA_044350985.1 Polaromonas sp.
TCACGATGAAGGCCAACCAGAAATACTTTCCGCTGCTCGATGCCGCTGGCAGGTTGACACACCAGTTTTTGGTGGTGAGCAACATCACGCCCGATGATGCGTCGGCGGTGATTGAGGGCAACGAGCGGGTGGTGCGCCCGCGCCTGGCCGACGCCAAGTTCTTCTACGACCAGGACCGCAAGAAGACGCTCGAATCGCGCGTCGATGGCCTGTCCAAGGTGGTCTATCACAACAAGCTGGGCAGCCAAGGCGATCGGATGGCGCGGGTGTGCGCGATTGCCCAGGCGATCGGGCAGCAGCTCGGCGGCCCGGCGCTGGCCCAAAAGGCGGTGCTGGCGGCGCGCCTGGCCAAGACCGATCTGCTCACCGACATGGTGGGCGAGTTTCCGGAGCTCCAAGGCATCATGGGCAACTACTACGCCCGTCATGATGGCTTGAGCGAAGAAATTGCCAACGCAATCTCCGACCACTATTGCCCGCGGTTTGCAGGCGATCACCTGCCCAGCAACCCAGTCGGCGTGGTGGTGGCCCTGGCCGACAAGCTCGAAACCCTGGTGGGCATGTTCGGCATCGGCAACCTGCCTACGGGTGACAAAGACCCGTTTGCGCTGCGCCGTCATGCGCTGGGGGTGGTGCGCATGCTCACCGAAAAGAAGCTGTCGCTCGAACTCGACGCGCTGCTGCACGCATCCGTTCCGGCCTTTGGCGAGAAGATCAGCGATGCCACGCCGGCTCTGTCCGAATTTTTCTACGATCGCCTGGCCGGGCTCTTGCGAGACCATGGCTATAGCGCCCAGGAAGTCGAGGCGGTGCTCGCCCTTCGTCCGCAGGTGCTGGCCGATGTGGCGCAGCGCCTGACCGCCGTTCGCGCCTTCGCCGCCCTGCCCGAAAGCGCGGCCCTGGCTGCTGCCAACAAGCGCATCGGCAACATCCTTAAAAAAGCCGGTGAAGTCGATGCCCATGTGAACCCTGCGCTGCTCAAAGAAGATGCTGAAAAGGCCTTGTATGCGGCCTTGCAACAGCTGCTGCCCCAGTCCGAGGCCCAGTTCAAGGCGGGTGACTACACCGCCAGCTTGCAAACCCTGGCCGCGCTGCGCGCGCCGGTGGATGCCTTCTTTGACGGCGTCATGGTCAATGCCGAAGAGATGGACCTGCGCCTCAATCGCCAGGGCTTGCTCAAGGCCCTGCACGCCGCCATGAACCGGGTGGCCGACCTCTCCCGTCTGGCGGCCTGAAGACCATGCCCGAGCGCAACCTCAAGCTGGTCATCCTTGATCGCGATGGCACGATCAACCAGGATCGCGACGATTTCGTCAAATCGCCGCAGGAGTGGGAGCCGCTGCCGGGCGCGCTGGAGGCCATTGCCCGCCTCAACCATGCCGGCTGGCATGTGGTCGTGGCCTCCAATCAGTCGGGCTTGGGGCGCGGCCTGTTTGACATGGCCCACCTCAATGCGATGCACGACAAGATGCACAAACTGCTGGCCGCTGTGGGTGGGCGCGTTGACTCGGTCTTCTTCTGTCCGCATGCGCCCGAAGACGATTGCGCTTGCCGCAAGCCACGACCTGGCTTGTTCGAGCAGATCGGTGCGCGCTTTGGCGTCTCGCTCAAGGGCGTGCCGGCCGTCGGCGACACGCTGCGCGATTTGCAGGCTGGCGCAAGTGCCGGCTGCCAGCCGCACCTGGTGCTCACGGGCAAGTCCGCTGGCTTGAGCCCCGAGCAGGCCTTGCAGGGCTTGCCCCAAGGCGCTCGGGTGCATGCCGATCTGGCGGCCTTTGCCGATCACCTGATTGAGCGCGGCGCTGGCGCGGCGACCGTCTGAGCACCATGGCCTGGCTGCGCTCGTTCTTGCACCTCCTGTGGATGGGCCTGACCGTGGTGCCCTGGGCGGTGGTGGTCATCGTCGGCTCGCTGTTCCTGAGCAGCACCGCGGTGTACTGGATGTGCGCCGGCTGGCTGCGCTGGGCGGTGGCCGGTGCGCGCGTGATCCTGGGCATCCAGGTGCGCGTTATGGGCTGGGAGAACCTGCCGACCGGGCAGACCAGCGCCGCGGTGCTGCTGGTCAAGCACCAGAGCACCTTTGAGACCTTTCTCATGCCCACCTTGATGCCGCATCCGCTGGCCTACGTGTTCAAGAAAGAGTTGCTCTACGTGCCCTTTTTTGGCTGGGCCATGAGCCGGCTCGACATGATCCATATCGACCGCAGCAAGCGCAGCGAAGCCTTCACCAAGGTGGTGCAGCAAGGCCGGCGCCTGATGGCGCAGGGCGTTTGGGTGATCATGTTTCCGGAGGGCACCCGCATCGAGCGCGGCCAGAAGGGTACTTACAAGTCTGGCGGTACGCGGCTGGCCATCGAGTGCGGCGCACCGGTGATTCCGGTGGCGGTGACCTCGGCCAAATGCTGGCCGCGCAAGGCCTTGATCAAGCGCCCGGGCGTGGTCGATGTGTCCATTGGCCCGGCGATGGCCAGTGTGGGGCGCAAGCCTGATGAACTCATGGCTGAGGTCGAGCAGTGGATCGAGGCGGAGATGCGCCGGCTCGATCCGCAGGCCTATGGGCCGCCCTGAGGCAGCGCTATGGCCCTAAACTGCAAGCCATGCGCAGCCTGCTGCAACTGACCCTCGATTTCTTTGCGGCCGATCCGCCGCCCGCGGCGCAGGCTTCGCCCCATCCGAGCCCTTGCCCCCCGGCAAGTTCCGAGGGTCGCGGCAGACCCGTCGCGGGGGCTTGCGAGCCGCACTACAACCACCCCCAGGCCAACCGCAGGGCGGTCTTGGCGGGGGTGAACGTGGCCTATGCCTTTCGCAGAGGACGCCGTCGCACGATCGGTTTTTCGGTCGGCGCCGAGGGCCTGGCCGTCAGCGCGCCGAGCTGGGTGCCTCTGCGGGAGGTCGACAGCGCGGTGCAGGAGAAGGCCGACTGGATTGTGCGCAAGCTGCAGGAGACCCGGCAGCGCCAGGTGCAGATGGAATCGGCCCGCATCGTCTGGCGCGATGGCGCGCAGCTGAACCTGCTCGGTCGGCCGCTGACCGTGCGGCTGGACCCCGGCCACCACTACGCCAAGGGTGAGCAATTGCAGGGCGAGCCCGACAGCCCATGCCTGTACCTGGGGCTGGCGCAGCAGGCGACGGCCGAGCAGATCCGTGACGCCGCCCAGGCCTGGCTGATGCAGCGCGCCCGCGACCACTTCGAGGGCCGGCTCAGGCACTTTGCCCCGATCCTGGGCGTGCAGTGGCGGCGGCTGTCGCTCAGCAGCGCCTCCACCCGCTGGGGCAGCGCAGCAGCCGATGGCTCGATCCGTCTGCACTGGCGGCTGATTCATTTCAGCCCTGAGGTGATCGACTATGTGGTGGTGCACGAGCTCAGCCATCTGCGCGTGATGGACCACAGCCCCCGCTTCTGGGAGACGGTGGGCGCCGTGGTGCCCGATTACCCTCAGTTGCGGGCTCAACTTCGGCAGCAGCCGCTGGCGCAGTGGTAAGGCAAGAGCCGCGCACTGTGATGACGATACAGATCCGCCATCGCACCCTTACCCCGTCATCGCGAGGAACGAAGCGATCCATTGGTGGTCAAACAAAGGCATGGATTGCCGCGGCGCTGCGCGCCTCGCAATGACGGGCTGTGCATCACCGCGTCCCTACCTCGTCATCGCGAGGAACGAAGCGATCCATCGGCGGTCAAGCAAACACATGGATTGCCGCGGCGCTGCGCGCCTCGCAATGACGGGCCGCACGTCATCGCGTCCCTACCCCGTCATCGCGAGGAACGAAGCGATCCTTGGGCCGTCCCGCAGCGGCATGGACCGCTAAGTCCCGCCACGGCGCAA
>JBILGP010000194.1:0-4594 GCA_044350985.1 Polaromonas sp.
GCGGCTGCTGATCGCGGGCCAGAACGTGGGCACCTGGCGCGCCGCCGATGACCAGACCTACGACATCAACGTGCGGCTCGATCCGAGCGCACGCGACGCGGCCGCCGACCTCGAGCGGCTGCCATTGCTGGTCAGCGCAGCGGGCGCGGAGGCCCGCATCATCCGGCTCGAGCAGGTGGCGCGCGTGCAAGCATCGACCGGACCGAACCAGATCAACCGGCGCGATCTCGCGCGCGAGGTCGCGCTCAGCGGCAACGTTTATGGCCGCTCGGTCGGTGAGGTGTCGAGCGACATCACCGCCGTACTCAAGCAAGTCGACTTTCCGCCCGGCTACAGCTGGCGCTTTGGTGGCTCGACCAAAAACATGCAGGAGTCCTTTGGCTATGCGCTGTCCTCGCTGTTTTTGGCGGTGCTGTTCATCTACATGATTCTGGCCAGCCAGTTCAAGAGCTTTTTGCAGCCCATGGCCTTGATGACCTCGCTGCCGCTGACGCTGATCGGGGTCGTGCTGGCCCTGCTGATGTTCGGCTCGACCCTGTCGATGTTTTCGATCATCGGCGTGGTCATGCTGATGGGTCTGGTGACCAAGAACGCCATCTTGCTGGTCGATTTTGCGATCCGAGCGCGCGAGGAAGGCATGGAGCGCAGCCAGGCTTTGCTGATGGCCGCCAAGGTCAGGCTGCGGCCCATCCTGATGACCACCTTGGCCATGATTTTTGGCATGGTGCCGCTGGCCTTTGCCTTGACCGAAGGCTCGGAGCAGCGCGCGCCCATGGGCCAGGCCGTTATTGGCGGCGTCATCACCTCCTCCTTGCTCACGCTGGTGGTCGTGCCCGTGGCCTATTGCTACCTCGATGACCTGGCGCAATGGTTGCGCCGCCGCGTGCGTGGCCCTGCGGCCGCCGACGACATCAAGGGCTAAAATTGCCCGTTGCCCCTCAACCACCGACTGCACCGCGCCCGGACTTTGGCCATGAACCTGGAACAAGCACGCTTTAACATGATCGAGCAGCAAATCCGCCCCTGGGAGGTGCTTGACACCCAGGTGCTGTCCCTGCTGGCCATGGTTAGGCGCGAAGACTTCGTGCCCAAGATCCACCGCGAGCTCGCGTTTGCAGACCTCGAGATCCCACTGCCGCCGCACAGCCATCCGAGCCAGTGCATGCTCTCGCCCAAAGTCGAAGCACGCCTGCTGCAGGACCTGGCCGTGCAAAAGCACGAGAAAGTACTCGAAATCGGCGCAGGAAGCGGCTACATGGCTGCGCTGCTGGCCCATCGGGCCGCGCAAGTGACCAGTCTGGAGATCGAGCCCAGCCTGGCCACGATGGCGCGCGAAAACCTGCAACAAGCGGGCATCCACAACGCGCAAGTGTTGGTGGCCGACGGCGCCAAGCCGCTGGCTGACGCACAACTGGCCGGCCCTTTCGATGTGATCGTGCTCAGCGGCTCGGTCGCCGAGCTGCCCGGGCACCTCAAGGGCCTGCTGGCACCGGGCGGGCGCATGGCGGCCATCGTCGGCAACGAACCGGTGATGAGCGCCACCTTGCTCACCCGCGTGGGCGAGCAGGCCTGGCGTACCGAACAGCGCTGGGAGACCGTGGCACCACGGCTGCAGCATTTCCCGCAGCCCTCGGCCTTTCGCTTCTAAATCTTATGGTGATGCAGCTTCACCCCAGCGACTTTGAGCAGTGGCGCCAAGCCCATGCCGCACCCATGGTGCTCGATGTGCGCGAGCCCTGGGAGGTCGAGACGGCATCGGTCAAAGCCGACCGCTTTGAGCTCAAGGTCATCGCCATGGGCGAGATACCGACCCGCTGGCAAGAGCTCGACCCAAGCCGTCCGATCGCCTGCCTGTGCCACCACGGCATGCGCAGCCTGCAAGTGGCCCGCTATCTTGAGCAGCAGGGATTCGCCGAAGTGGTTAATCTACAGGGTGGGATTGATACGTGGTCCAGCGCGGTCGATCCGACCGTGCCGCGTTATTGATCCGCAACCCAAGCCAGGATGCCCATGAAACCCTCCCGACGCCTGCGACCCATGCCCCTGGCCTTGCTGTGCGCCACCTTGATCGCCAGTTGGGGGCCGGCGGCGCAAGCGCAGTCGCTGATCGAGCTCTACGAGTCGGCGCGCGGCTACGATGCCGGTTACCTGTCGGCCAAGCTGCAGTTCGAGGCCAGCCTGGCCAGTGCCGAACAGGGCAAGGCCGGCATGCGCCCATCGGCCAATCTGTCGGCCGGGGTGACCTACACCGACCAAAATCTCAGCGCCAACTCCTCGGCCAACGCTACCCAGGCGGCGGCGCTGCAGGCCAGCAACCGGGGTTTTCAGACCCAAAGTCTGAGCGCAAGCGCCAGCCAACCGCTGTACCGACCCGCCAACCGGGCCGCCTACGACCAGGCGGTGCAGCGGCTCGAACTGGCCAAAGCGCAGCTGGAGGTGGCCGAGCAAGAGCTGATTCTGCGCACCAGCCAGGCCTACTTTGATGTGCTGGCGGCCCAGGACAACCTGACTGCGGTGCAGGCCCAAAGGACAGCCGTGTCCGAGCAACTGGCCGCCGCCAAGCGACGCTTTGAAGTCGGCACCTCGACCATCGTCGACACGCGCCAGGCCCAGGCCGCCTTCGACCGCATCCAGGCCGCGCAGATCCAGGCCGAAAACGACCTGCAAGTGCGCCGCCTGGCACTCGACCAGCTGGTTGGTCGCGCAGGCACCCGCCCGCTGCCCCTGTCGACGCCGGTGCTGCTGCCGGTCATCGAAGGCGATGTCAACCGCTGGGTGCAGGATGCACAAACGCAGCATCCGAGTGTGCGCGGCGCCCAAACCAATCTCGAGATCGCACGGCTTGAGGTGGTGCGTGCCCAGGCCGGTCACAAACCCACCCTCGATGCGACGGCCACTCAGAGCTTTAGCCAGACGCCCAATGGCACCGCCTCCAGCACCGTGACCAAGCGCGCCAGTGCCACGGTGGTGGGACTGAGTTTCAACCTGCCCCTGTTTGCCGGCTACGCCACCGAAAACCGCATCAAGGAAACCTTGGCGCTGGGCGAAAAGGCCAGCAGCGATCTGGAAAGCGCCAAACGCACCGTGGCGCAAACCACGCGGGCCGCGTTTTTCAATGTCATGTCGGGGCAAAGCCGGGTCAAGGCGCTCGAAGCGGCCGAAACCTCCTCGCAAAGTCTGGTCGATTCGACCCGGCTCGGCTACCAAGTCGGCGTGACCATCAACATCGACGTGCTCGACGCGCAAAGCCAGTTGTTCCAGACTCGGCGCGATCTGGCGGTGGCCCGCTACGATGTGCTGGTCGGGGTGCTGCGGCTGCGCCAGGCCTCGGGGGCTCTGGCCGTCGGCGACCTGCAAAACATCAACCGAATTTTGGCCCGGCCCTAAGAGGCAGCCTTCGGTACTGAACCGGACTGAACCGGACTGAACCGGACTGAACCGGACTGAGCCGACCTGAGCGACAGCGCGCGCCGCTCAGCGGCCCAAAAGGGCCAGCAGATGGCCCGCCGTCGAACGCGCCGCGCCCTGATGCCGCAGGGCAAAGGCGTGGGCGCGACGGCTGCGCTCGTCATGGCCAGGGCCGATTAGATCGCTGGCCTGCTGCAGCGCCTGGACCAAGTCGCTCGCACGCCAGGCAGCGCCCTCTGCCAAAGCCTGTTCGGCCACCTCGGCAAAATTGAAAGTGTGCGGGCCCATCACCACCGGACAGCCGCAAGCGGCCGCCTCGATCAGGTTCTGACCGCCCAGCGGCGCAAAGCTGCCGCCCAGCAATGCCACGCTGGCCAGGCTGTAGTAGAGCGCCATCTCGCCCATCGAGTCGCCCAGCCAGATGCAGCCCTGGCCTGCCGAAGGAGTGGCGGGGGGAAAGGCCGACAGGTCTGCGCCCCACTGCGATCGGCGCGAACAGCCAAACCCGTGGGCTGCAATCGCAGCGGCGACCTCGTCAAAACGCTGCGGATGGCGCGGCACGATCAGCACCTCAAACGGCCAGGGCCTGGGCTGCTGGGACAAAGCCTGAAGCAGCGCCTGCTCCTCCCCCTCGCGCGAACTGGCCAGCATGAGCACCGGCCGGCCCAGCGCCGCACGAGGCCTGAGGCCGCGCTCGCACTGCGCCCGGTCCGGATCGGCATCAAACTTCAGATTGCCCAGCACCGCCTGCACCGGCGCGCCCAGGGTGGACAAACGCTGCGCGTCGGCTTGGCTCTGCGCCAGCACCAGACTCAGCCGCACGTAGGCCGGGCGCGCAAGAGCGGCCCAACGCAAGGCACCCCGCAAAGAACGCTCGGACAGGCGGGCATTGACGAGTGCCATCGGCACGCCTGCAGCGCTGGCCTGGGCCATCAGGTTGGGCCAGACCTCGGTCTCGATCAGCACACCCAGGGCGGGGCGAAAGTGGGCCAGAAAGCGCTGCGTGGCCTGCGGCGTGTCCCAGGGCTGCCAGACCTGCACATCGCCCTCGCGCAGCAGCGACAGGCCCTCGACCCGCCCGGTGGCCGTGCCATGTGTGAGCAGCAGGCGCAGGTCTGGCCGCTGCTGGCGCAGCGCCTTGATGAGCACCGCCGCGGCGCGCGTCTCACCCAGGGACACCGCATGA
>JBILGP010000195.1:0-4576 GCA_044350985.1 Polaromonas sp.
CCGGACGGCTGCGCGCTCGTCTCTGCGCTGGCGCGGCTTGCCCGAGTTCGCCATCACGCTGCTGGCCGGTTTTTTGCTGCTGGCCACGCTGGTCTGGACGCCCGCTGGCAGTGCAGTGGGCAAACGCATTTATGACCAACTCAGTATCTGGATCGGTTTTCAGGCTTCGCCCGAGGTGGTGTTGGTCGCCATTGATGAGCGCACCCGGCTGGCCCTGGGCGGATGGCCCATCTCTCGGGCGCACTTTGCGACGCTGATCGAGCGTTTGCTGCAGGAGGGCCAGGCGCCGCGAGTCCTGGGGCTCGATTTGCTGTTCACCAACGCTGTGGCAGCCGATGAGCCGCTGGCCGAGCAGATGGCCAGGCTGCCGGTCGTGTTGCCCAAGGTCATGTCGCAGGCCTTGCCGGTGATGCAGGCGAGTCCGGCTGCGGACACCTGGCAGTGGACACCGCCGGCGCTCGAGCGCGCGGCGCGCAGCAGCGGTCACATTCACGTTCGCTTTGAAAGCGACGGCATCATCCGCGGGGTGCAGACGCGCCTGGGTGAGCAGTGGCACTTCTCCATTGCGATGCTCGAGGCGGCCGGCCTGTTGTCGTCGCGGCCCCTGCCGCCGGCCGATTACCTGCGCTTTCCCATGGTCGATCCAGCGGTGGGTTTTCGCACCTACTCCTTGATCGACCTGCTCGATGTCAACAAGCCGCTGCCGCCTCTGCGCGGTAACCTGCTGTTTCTTGGGGTAACCGATCCTGTGTTGGGTGATCAACACGCCACCATCTATTCGGGCTCAGCGACGGCAGCCACGCCAGGTGTGGCCATCTTGGCCAGTTTGGCCAATGCCCACTTGACCGATCGCTGGGTGCGGGTGATCCCTGATGCGGTGGTGATGGGTTGCAGCAGCCTGGCCTTGCTCGCCTTTATGTCCGTGGGCCTGCTCTGGCGCCCGGGTCGTATGCGGCTGTTGGTGTATGCGCTGGGCTTGGGCTTGCCTGTTGGCGCCACGGCGGCCCTGATCGGCTGGGGCTGGTGGTTCGATTTTGTCCCCCTGTGGCTGACCCTTTTGGTGGTCACCCTGGTGTGGATTTGGAGACGGCTCGACGGCAATTTGCGGTACATGTACCGCAAGTCCAAGGAGTTGCGGGCGTCGTCTGGCGACCGTCAGGCCGCCGGTGCTTTCTCCGGTGAGATGGAACGCGTGGAGCAGGCTCTGGACCACGCCATCGATTTGCAAGCCCATCAGCTCGATTTGCTGGCCCAGGCGATTGAGCATCTGCCTGAGGCGCTTGCCTTGATCGACGCCCAGGGGCAGGTTTTGCAGGTCAATGTCCGGATGGCCCAGCTGTGCGGCAGCCTTGAGGGTGGCGCTGTCCCGACGCTGGCCCAACTGGCGGGCTGCTTGGGTTTGCCGGGGTCGCAGTGGCATGAGCTGACCGAATTAGCCCAGCGCACTGAAGAGAGCTTGTCCATCACGGGCCCAGCCGGCAGCCGCGATGTCTATATCAAGACCAACACCTTCAACACCAGCCAGGCGCGCGGGCTTCGTCTGCTCACCTTGGTTGATGTGACCGAACTCAAGCAGTCCCAGGCTCAGCGCGATCAGGCTTTGCGCTTTTTGTCCCATGACATGCGAACCCCCGTGGCCTCGATATTGGCCGTCACCCAGCAGATGAAGGCGCTGGGTCGGGGCCATGAACAGTGGCTGGCCGAGGTGGGGCGGGTGACCGTTCACGCCGATCAGCTGATGCATTTGATGGACGGCTTTTTGTTCGAAAGCCGTGCGCACAGCCAGGAGTGGGCTGTGTCCGAGCGTCTGGTGGATGACTTGCTCGAAGATGCGATTTCGCAGGTGCGCGACCTGGCCAGGGCGCGCGAGATGCGCATCGAGGTGCACGACAGCGAGCAGTTCTTCTTTGTGCAAGTCTCGACCATGCTGATGGTTCGCGCCTTCATGAACCTGATGCTCAACGCCATCAAGTACGGGCAGCCCGGCACCACGCTGGACATCTCCATGCACACCAGCGGCACCGAGGTCGATATCGTCATGCGCAACCAGGTGGCCCACGACACCTTGGGCATCGACGAGTCCATCATCACCCAAGGGTTCGGTCTCGGGCTGACTTTCGTGCGCACCGTCGTGCGTCGGCATCAAGGCCAGTTGTTCACCGCTATCGAGTCGGCCGGTGGGCAAGCGCGGGTGTGCGTAAGGCTGCCTTGCGTCATTGAGTCCGCCTGAGCAAAGCAAGCATGGCGCCTGCTTGGGTGCGGCGTTGTGACCGGCTCAGTGCTGACGCTGTGCCAGGGTGGTCGCAACCAGCGCATCGCTGCGCGCTTGCAGTCTGGGCTCGATCGCCGGCGGCAAGGCGGACAGCCGCACGCTCTCAAGGTGGGTCACGATGCCCAGGCTCTGGGCGGACTTGTGAGGGTAGACCGTGCATTCATCTGCGCTGGCTTGCGCCGACGGGCAGTGCCTCGGGGCGCGAGCCGCTGGCCTTGAGACGGAGGCGTCTGGCACCACCAGAAAACCGGAGGGGTCGGTCATTTTGTAGATGGCCCGCTCGATGACCTCGGCATCGAACTTTGCCCCCATCCGGTGCTTGTAATAGTCCAGCATGATCGGCGCCGATGCGTCGCTGAACTTGCCGGTGCGGCTGTTGTAGGGGCCATGAATACCGATCATGCTGGGCCGACCGCCGCCGTCGTGCGCAAACTGACGCTGCTCGCCGGCCATGAAGATCAACGAGCAAGCTGACATGCAAGGACCCCAGGCCACGGTCGTGATGCGCAAGCCCTCCAGCCAGCGTGCAATGCGCAGGCTGGTGACCACGGCGCCGCCCGGGGAGTTGACCAGGATGAGGCGGCGCACCGGCATGCTTTCATGGGCCGCTTGAAGGGCCAGTTCGTCACCGAGAACAATGGTTCCACTGGCGTACAGGTCATCACCGTCGCGATGCAGGCTCAGCGCATGGGCAAGTCCCCCCAGGCTCAGGAGGAGCAAAACAAGAAGGTGGCGAAGGCAGCGAACGCGGGCCATTTCGGCGCTCCAGTTGTTTAACAATCTGGAATAATTATTTGCGTTTTATTTTCAAATTTCAACTACAAAAATTGACTTTTGGATGGATTAATAGATTAAATAGTGCTCAAAAAGATCAAAATAATCACTAAGAGGCATAAAAAGTACAAATTCGCGGCTAAATTTTTGATTTCTTGACTTTTATGCTGCCATAAATGTCTTAAAACATGTCAAAAACTTCGGCGTTTTTCACGTTCTCGGTACGAAGGGCGGTTGAAAAGTCAATTTCTGCAATCGATGACAACCTGAATCGGTCCAGGAGCCTCGTGATGCCCTAGGCCGATGGAGCGCGCGCCACATGCGGCAAGGGTGTTTCGCACAGCACCCAAAGGGCTCAGCGCCGACAATCGGGTGATGCAGATCCAGCACTTGCTGTTTTCACAGGGCTTTGGGACTCGGCGCGTCTGCGTCGGGCTGGTCGAACAGGGCCTGGTGGAAGTCGAGGGGCTCTTGGTGACCGACCCCACGCACATCGTTGCGGCGCAGGGCTTGCGCTACCGGGTTCAGGGGGTGCAGTGGCTCTACCAGGAGCGCGCCTACCTCATGCTCAACAAGCCGGCGGGCTACGAGTGCTCGCACCGGCCCGGCGCCTGGCCGAGCGTCTACACCTTGCTTGCGTCGCCGCTGCGCCAGCGCGGTGCGGGGGCCGTGCCGGGCGTGCAGGCTGTTGGCCGGCTCGACCAGGACACCACCGGTTTGCTGCTGCTGTCCGATGACGGACGATTCATTCACCGCATGACCTCGCCACGCCACCATGTGCCCAAGGTCTACGAGCTTGAACTGCGCGACCCGCCCACGCCGCAGCAGGTCAGCCGACTGCTGTCGGGCGTGGCGATCGAGCGGGCCAGCGAGCTGGTGCGGGCGGCTGCGTGTTCGATCTGCGGGGAGCGGGCGATGCAATTGACGCTGACCGAGGGCAAGTACCACCAGGTCAAGCGCATGCTGGCGGCGGTGGGCAATCCGGTCGAGCGGCTGCACCGTTCGCGCATCGGTGCTCTGCAGTTGCCCAGCGATCTGGCGCCCGGCCAGTGGCGCTGGTTGCAGGCCGATGACCTGCAGGCCTTGGGATGAGGTCCGGCGCTGACTGGCGCGCAGCCGCCGCAAGCACTCGCCCCGATTGAGCCTATGTTTTTTTCTTTGGCGACAATCGAGCCATGTTGGAGCTGACCCGCAGATCCTGGCTGGCCCTTGCCGCTGTGCCCTTGAGCGTCGTGCAGGCGCAAACCCTGACGCAGGCGCCCGCCTTGCCGCCCGGCCAGAGCGCCTTGCCGATCTTTGTGCTCAATTCGCTTGATGGCAGCGTCAGCGTTGTCGATCCCGTGAGCTGGAGCGAGGTGCGGCGCATCCCGACGGGCAAGGAGCCACACCACCTCTACCTCACCCCCGATGAAAAGTCGCTGATCGTGGCCAATGCCGCGTCCGACTCCCTGACCTTTATCGATCCGCGCACGGCTCAGGTGCAGCGCACCTTGCGCGACATCCTCGATCCTTACCACCTGCGTTTCTCGC
>JBILGP010000196.1:0-4575 GCA_044350985.1 Polaromonas sp.
GTAGACGCCTGCGGCAATCAAACCGGCATAGTGCGCCATGTCCACCATGAAAATGGCACCGATCTCGCGCGCCACCTCGGCAAAGCGCGCCCAGTCGATGTGCAGCGAATAGGCCGAGGCGCCGGCAATGATGAGCTTGGGCTTGTGCTCAAGCGCCTTGGCCCGCATCGCGTCGTAGTCGATGGCCTCGTTGGCGTCGAGCCCGTAGCTGACCACCTTGAACCATTTGCCCGACAGGTTCAGCGGCATGCCATGCGTCAGGTGTCCGCCCTCGGCCAGGCTCATGCCCATGATGGTGTCACCCGGCTTGAGGAAGGCCAGAAACACCGCCTCGTTGGCCGATGCGCCGCAGTGCGGCTGGACGTTGGCCGCATCGGCACCGAAGAGCTGCTTGGCGCGGTCGATGGCCAACTGCTCGGCCACATCCACGTTTTCGCAGCCGCCGTAGTAGCGCTTGCCGGGGTAACCCTCGGCGTACTTGTTCGTCAGTTGCGAGCCCTGCGCTGCCATGACCGCAGGCGAGGCGTAGTTTTCGCTGGCAATGAGCTCGATGTGGTGTTCCTGGCGGGCGTTTTCCGCCTCAATGGCGGCCCACAGCTCGGGGTCGGTCTGAGCGACCAGATGGTGTCGGTTGTACATGGCAGTCCGGTTACAGAAGATCCCCGCTCAAGCGGCAAGGGCTGCCCAGGCGAACGGCTCGAAGACCGGCGGCGGTGCACCGACCGTGCGCTCCCCCGTGGTGTTCCACGTCAGCCGCAGCCCGGTTTGGGCCCAGCCTATCGCCAGTTGCGCACGGGCCGCAGTTTAGCCCAGGCGCGGCGCGGATCAGGAGCGCGTGGCCATGGCGGCAATGCTGGCTGCACCCATCGCGCCGCTGGCCGCCTTGGCGCCCGCTGCGGGGCCGGTTGAGGGGCCGGTTGAGGGGCCCGTTGCAGAGGCGTTGAGCGGGACTGCCCGGCCCTCGATCACCTGCTGCAGGCGCAACTGCTCGGACAGAACCTTGGTGACGTAACCGTTGTCGCCCTCGAGATTGGCCGCGCCCACATAGAACTTGAGTCCGCCCTCGAGCGAGCCGGCGCGCTCGATGCAGGCGCGCAGCACCCGCACCCCAACGCGCAGATTGGTCACTGGGTCGAAGGCGGCGAGCTTGCCGCCAAAGGGTGCGTATTTTTGATGGTGTACGCTGGTCATCACCTGCATCAGCCCCTGCGCCCCGACAGGGCTTTGTGCAAAGGGGTTGAAGCCCGACTCGATGGCCATGATGGCCAGAATCAGGGTGGGGTCTATCTCGACCTTGGCCCCAATGTCGTGGGCAGCGGCCACCAGGGCGGCCACGGGCTCGGGCGCGACCCCATACTTTCGGCTCAGCCAGTGCGTCAGTGCCGCCTGAGGCTCGGGCAGATCGGCCGGGTTGAGTGCTGTGGCGCGTGCCACAGCCTTGGGCTCGCCAAAGCTGAGGCTTGCTTCCTGGCGCTCGACCAGCAGCGCCATGAGGTGGCCCTCGGCAGCCTCGCGCAGGTCGGCACGGGCGGTCAGCGCGATGATCACGAAGGCCACGCCCAGGCCCAGCATGGCAAAGCTGTTGTGGGTGACATCGAAGAATCCCTGGGCGATGTCGCTGCCGATCTGACGCAGACGCAGGCCCATGCGCTGCAGGGCCGGCTTTGGCATTTTGGAAGTCATGGCTGTCCTTCTGGCTGGCCCGTCACCGTGGTTGGCAACCGGCGCGTTGGGGCGGCAGAGCCACCGGTCTGCTTTGGCGGGCGCTGGCCGAGGCAGTTCACAGGTCAAAGGCGCTGGCGTGCGGGAGGCACACCGTCAGTTTGCGCAAGGCCCCTGTGAGAGGCCGGGAGGCGATTGTAACGCCATGCTTACGCACGAGGGTTGTATGGATTGCTTGCGCGATTGCGAGGAGCGCAGCCCAGCCCGTCATGGCCAGGCGCGCAGCGCCGTGGCATTGCCCGCCTTCACAGCCCCGCCTGGGGCCTTGCGTCGGGCGGCTTTTGAACCGCATTCAATTGCGGTGAAAATACCCCCTCGCGCGGGCCCCGAGGGGCCCATCGGCTGGTGCTGCTGCGTGCCCCATAGGGCGCGGCCACACCGCCCCACCCAGCCAGCCATAAAGACATGGTCCATCCCGACCCCACACACGACTCCCAGGCCCGCAGCAAGGCGGCCGACATCGAGCAGCTCGATGCCCTGACCGGCGGCGCTTTCACCGCGGCCACATCGGGCGAGCGGGCCGCGCGCGTGCGCGCCTGGTTGGCCACCGATCCAACGGCCGAACGCATGGCCGAGGTGTTTCGGGAGCTGTCCAACCGCGACAAGGGGGCGGCCCGGCCGCTGCGTGAAAAGCTCGACGAGCTCAGGCGGGTGCGTGGCCAGGACACCTTGGCCGCCGACTGGGCCGCCAAGGGGCAGGCCTTGCTCGACGCCAGCCGGCTCAACCTGGCCGATGCGCTGGCTTGGCAGCGCGATGCCGCCAAGGCTGGCGCCCCACTGTCGCGCGAGCCGCTGGCTGGCCTCAAGGGCTTGCTGGCTGAGCGCGTCAAGACCATCGAAGACCTGCAGCACCGGGCGCAGGTCCAGAGAGAAGCGGCGGTGTTGATCGCCCAGCGCATCGAGGTGCTGTCGACCAAGGCCTGGCGCGAGGCCCAGGCTGCGTGGGCTGGACTGCGCGCCGACGTGGCCCATTGGCAGGCGCAGGCCGATGCCTTGACTGGCGATCCGGTCTGGCCCAGTACCGACCCGCGTTTTGCGCTGCACATCGAGACCGCGCGCACCCAACTGCTGGCGGTGTGGACCGCCTTTGAGGCCGCGCTGGCGCAGGCCGTGGCCGCTGCCGATGACCACAGCGCGGCACTGCCAGCCGTGCCGGTCTGGGCCGACGAGCTGCGCGCAGCGCGGGCTCACGGCGCCGCTGACAAAGCCGACAAGCCGGCGCGTCCCAAGGTGGACCCGGCCGTGCTGGCCGAGCAAAAAGCGCAGGCCAGGGCGGCGGTTGGACAGGCGCTCGATGCGCTGCAAAACGAGCTTGCCGAAGGCCATGGAAAAGCCACGCCCAAGGCGGCCGCCGATCTGCGGCAGGCGCTCAAGGAGCATGTGCGCCTGATCGATGGCGCGCTGGAGGCACAGGCCCATGCGGCGCTGACAGCGGCTGGCGAGCTTGAGGGCTGGCAGCGCTGGCGAGCCGATCAAATCCGTCAGGACTTGCTGCTCAAGGCCCAAAGCCTGGTCGATCAGCCGTTGGGCGGGCGCAAGCAGCAGGAGGCCTTGCGCCAGTTGCGCGAGCAGTGGAAGACGAGCGACCAAGGCGGCGTGCCCAACCACGGCCTGTGGAAGCGTTTCGACGAGGCGTGCAACCAGGCCTACAAGGTCGTCGAGGTCTGGCTTGAGAAGGCGCGCGAGCAGCAGGAAGCCACCCGCGCCCAGCGCCGCGCCCTGATGGATGAGCTGCGCGATTGGGCGCAGGGCCAGCGCGAGAGCAGCGACTGGAAAGCCCATGCGCGCGCTGTGCAGGCTTTCGAGCAGCGCTGGCGCGAAGCCGGTCACTTGAGCGAAAAGGCCTTTGCCGAGATGCAGGCGCAATGGAAGGCGCTGCTCGATGAGGCTCAGGCGCCGCTGCGCGCCGCCCGCGAGCTCAGCCTGGAGCGCAGGCGCGCGCTCATCGAGCAGGCGCAGGAGCTGGGCGCTCAGACCCCGCTGAGGATCGATGCGGTGCGCGCATTGCAGCAGCGCTGGCAGCACGAGGCCCAGCAGGTGCCGATTGACCGGCGGCAAGAGCAAAAACTCTGGGATGCGTTTCGCAAGCCGATCGACGAGGCCTTTGCCCGCAAGAGTGCCGAGCGCGAGCAGGCCATGCAAGCCCTCGGTGAGCACGACCGCCGCGTGATTGCGGCCGCGCGTGACCTCGAGCAGGCCACGGCCGCGGGCGATGCGCAAAAAATTCAGGCCGCCGCCCGGGCGCTTGAGGCGGCGGTGCGGGGGCAGAAACTTGCTGCCGACGCGCTCGCGGAGCCGGCCGCGCCTGCAGCCGATGCGCAGCCCAAGGCAGATCAGCCCGCCCAGGCTTCGGGCGCCGAGCCGGTCGGTGAGCAGACCAGTGAGCAGATCAATGAGTCCGCTGGTGAGCTGAGCGGCGAAAAGGTCGATGAACCCGGCAGCGAGCAGGCTGCGCCGGCTGTGGTTGCGAGCAAAAGCGCGCCCAAGCCCGTGATCGCCATGCGCGGCGACGACCGACCCGGTGCGCGCAAACCCGAGCTGGCTGGCCGCGGCCCTCGTTCGGACCGTTCGGATCGTTCGGACCGTGGAGGGCGGCCGGGCGAGCGGGGTCGACCGTCCGATGCCCGCGGTGACCGGCACGGGGCCGATCGGGGCGAGCGTTTTGCAGGCAGGCCAGAGCGCGCCGGCGAGCGCGGCCGTTTTGAGGAGCGCGGGCCACGGTTGGGCGATGCCGCCTTTCGCGCTCAGCGCGACGCGCTCGAGCACGCCCAGCAGACGCTGCGCAAGCTGGCCGCTCAGGCCCACGGTGAGGTGTTGACCCAGCTGCTCGGGGCATGGGAGCAGCGCGACCCG
>JBILGP010000197.1:0-4574 GCA_044350985.1 Polaromonas sp.
AAACCGCGCCGGCGCGGGCGGCGGCATAGGCTCTGACTTGGTGGCCAAGTCCCCGGCCGACGGTTACACCATCTTGATGGGCACGGTCGGCACCCATGCGATCAATGCCACGCTGTTCAAGAAGCTTGCCTACGACCCGCAGCGTGACTTTGCGCCCGTGGCTTTTGCGGGCTACACGCCCACTTTTCTGGTGGTCTCTGGCTCCTCTCCCGTCAAGTCGCTCAAGGATCTGGCCGATTTGGCCCGTCGTCCCGATGGCCGGGTGAGTTTTGCGTCGGCCGGCAACGGCACCTCTGGCCATCTGGCCGGCGAGCTGCTCAAGGCGCGCTTGGGCGGTGAGATGACCCATGTGCCCTACAAGGACGGCGCCCTGGCGCTGTCCGATGTCATGGGTGGGCAGGTGCAGTTCATGTTCTACCACCCCGCCGCGGCGCTGCCGCACATCAAGAGCGGCAAGCTGCGGGCCCTGGGCGTCTCCAGCGCCAAGCGCAGCCCTGCGGCGCCCGAGGTGCCCGCCATTGCCGAGGCGGGCTTCGATTTTGATCTGGTGGCCTGGTTCATGGTCTACGCGCCAGCGGCCACGCCCGCACCGGTGCTGGCTCGCCTGCGCGATGCGGCGGCCCAGACCCTGGCCAATCCCGAGATTGCAGGCCGGCTCAAGGCCCAGGGGCTTGAGCTCAATGCGATGCGCGCCGAAGAGATGACGGCCTTTGGCCGCAGCGAGTTGGCCAAGTGGGCCGAGTTGGTCAGGCGATCGGGCGCCCAGGTGGATTGAACCCGTGTTTTCATTTTTCAACTGCAACAGGAGACTCCCATGAAGAAAATCGATCGACGCTCGGTGTTGGCCGCTGGCGCTGCCGGTGCCGCCCTGGCGATGACCCCCAGCGCCCGTGCGCAGGGCGCGCCGATTCGTATCGGCAGCACCCTGGCCCTGACCGGGCCGCTGTCGGCCACGGGCCTGACGCACAAGCTGGTGGGCGATATTTACGTTGAGCAGCTCAACGCGCGCGGTGGCTTGCTCGGTCGCAAGGTCGAGTGGATCTGCCGGGATGACCAGTCCAAGCCTGATCTGGCCCGCACCTTGTACGAGCAATTGATCACCACCGAAAAGGTCGACTTGCTCATGGGGCCCTATGCCACCGGCGCCATCCTTTCGGCCATGGGCGTGGCCCAGCGCTACAGCAAGGTGCTGGTGCACCACACCTTTGGCATTCCCTCGCTGGCCAAATACGACATGCACTTCCCGGCCTGGTCGCTTGGCCCCACGCCCCAGACCACGGTGCCCAACACGCTGTTTGACATGCTGGCGGCATCGCCCAAGCCACCCAAGACGATCGCCATCGTCACCAGCAAGTTCCCCTCCATCCACTTCCTCTCGCTCGGTGGTCGTGAAGTGGCCAAAAAGCGCGGTCTGCAAGAGGTGCTCTTTCTCGAGTGGGAATTTGGTAACCGCGATTTCGGCCCGATCGCCGCGCGCATCAAGGACTCCAAGCCCGATCTGGTCTGGATCGGTGACATCGGTCTGGAGGGCAACATGCTGCTCGACGCGATGAAGAAGATCGACTACACGCCGCCGATGAACTTCCACCTCTACCCGGCGCCGGGCCCGATGTCGAAGTCGCCCGAAGGCCGTGGCGCCATGTCGCTGACCATCTTTGAAGAGCACCAGCCCTTCCTGAGCAATCAGGTCGGCGCGCAGTTCGTCAAGGTCTTCAATGAGCGGGCCACCGCCGCCAAACTGGCCGACACCAGCGTGGAGACGCAGGCCGCTGCCTCGTTTTCGGCCTGGCAGATTCTGGAGGCCGGCGTCAGGGGTGCCAACAGCCTGGACGACAAGGCCATTGCCGCTTTCATCAAGGGCAACCGGATCGACACCATCCACGGCCGCCTGCGCTTTGATGGGCCGAACAACTACGGCGACGACCTGATGAAGATCAAGCAGGTCCAAAACGGCAAATGGCAGGTGGTTTGGCCCCAGCAATTTGCAGCGCCGGGCACCCGACTGCAACTCAAGTAATTGAGTTCGGGCCGATCTTTTGCACACCACAGCAGGGCACCCATGACGCTTCCGAGTCTTAACTTACTGTTGCAGTCCATCCTCTCGGGGGTTTTCATCGGTGCCCTCTACGGCTTGATCGGCCTGGGGTTGGGCCTGACCTGGGGCTTGTTGCGCCAGATCAATTTGTCGCATTTCGGTCTGGTCTTCCTGGCTGCCTATCTGAGCTATCAGATGGCCACGGTCGGTCAGTTCGATCCCTTGCTGGCCCTGCTGGTGCTGCCGCCCCTGTTTTTTCTGTTCGGCGCGCTCATGCAGTGGGTGCTGTCAAAGTTTGCGATCACGCCCTTCAACTCGCTGCTGGCCACCTTCGGTCTGACGGTGGTACTCGAGTCCATCATCCAGGGCATCTGGACGGCCGATTTTCGGCGCTTGGAGTCGGGCTACAACGACCTCAAGTTCAAGGTCTTTGGCCTGTTCGTGCCGGTGCCTGAACTGATCACCTTCTGCCTGGCTGTCGGCATTGCGCTGGCCATCTGGGCGGCCATGCGTTACACCGACTTGGGCAAGGCCTTGCGGGCGATGGCCGAAGACGGCCCGATCGCGGCGGCCTTTGGCATCAACCAAAAGGGCCTGTCGCTGATCCTGGCGGGCGTGTGCGCCGCGCTGGCCGCCATTGCCGGCGTCTGCCTGGCCCTGACGTTCACGCTGGCGCCCTCGCAGATTTTTGCCTGGGTCGGCGTGGTGTTTGCCGCGGTGATGCTCGGCGGGCTCGGCAGCCCCCTCGGGCCTTTGGTGGCCGGCATCATCATCGGCGTGAGCGAGGCCATCACCATGGCGGTGGCCTCCCCCTCATGGGCGCCGATCGTCTCCTTCTCCCTGCTCATCGTCATGCTGCTGCTGCGGCCCGGAAAGGGCTGATCGCCATGAATAAAACGTTTTCCGGCATTTTGGTCGCCGGCGCGCTGCTGGCTGTGGTGCCCTGGCTGGGCCTGCCCGCCTTCTACGAGTCCTTCCTCTACCTGATCGCGCACTGGGTGATCCTGGCCATGTCCTGGAACATCCTGTCGGGTTATTCTGGATATTTCTCCTTCGGCCACGGCGTGTTCTATGGCGTGGGCATGTATGCCACTGCGGGCCTGGCCGGCAAGCTCGACTGGCCCTTCTTGGCCACCTTGCCGATGGCCGTGCTGATCCCCGCTGTTCTGGGCGTGTTGCTGGGCGCTGTGGTGTTTCGGGTCAAGGCGGTGCGCGGCGAGTTGTTTGCGCTGTTGACGCTGGCGGTCACCTTTGTGGTGGCCACCATCATCATCAACACCCGCATTGACGGCGGCCCGGGCGTCTATTTGATGGCCGTCGAAGTGCCCAAGCTCGGGCCCTCGCCGTCGTCGTCGCTCTACCTGATGGCGCTCATCGGCGCGGTGCTGACGGCGCTCATTGCCTACAAGGTGCAGCAGTCCAAGCTCGGCGTGGGCCTGTCGGCCATCCATGACGACGAAGATGTGGCCGAGGTCATGGGCGTGCCCACCTACGGCTACAAGCTGCTGGCCCTGGCCTTGTCCAGCGGCTTGGCGGGCCTAGCCGGCGGCATCCATGCGCTGTTCGTGCAGTACGTCACGGTGGGCGAGACCTTCAACATCACCGTGCCGCTGACGGTGGTGCTGATGAGCTGTCTGGGCGGCTCGCGCCACTGGGCCGGTCCTGCGGTCGGGGCGGTGCTGATCACCTCGATGCTGTACTTTTTCACTGCCGGCAACAACCCGGTGCTGGGCAAGGCGGTGGTGGGCGTGGTGCTGATCGTGGTGATTTTGTTCATGCCCAACGGCGTGATGGGTTACTTCATGAAGCGCCGCGCGCAGGCGGCCGCGCGCCGCAGCCGTGAGATCGAGCAGAGCTTGGGTGCAGCGCTCCATGCTGGCCTGCCGCCACAGTCTGCCGCTGCGGCTGCGCCTCGGCCTGAGGCTGGCCAAGAAGGGCAGGTTTTGCTGCAAACGCGCGGCCTGTCCAAAGCCTTCAAGGGCGTGCAGGCCCTCAGCGAGGTGGACTTGCAGGTTCACAAGGGCGAGATCTTGGGCCTGCTCGGCCCCAATGGCTCGGGCAAGTCGACCTTTATCAACGTGGTCAGCGGCCACTATGCGGCCACCGGCGGCAGCTACGCCTTCGAGGGCCGTGAGCTTGCCGGCATGGCCGCGCACCAGATCGCGCAGTCGGGCATTGCGCGCACCTACCAGATCCCGCGGCCCTTCATGCACATGACGGTGCTGGAGAACGTGATCATGTCGGCCATGTTCGGTGGCGCGGCCATGGGCCGCGAGCAGGCCACCGAAGAGGCCATGCGCTGCCTGGAGTTCACAGGCCTCAAGCACAAGGCCGAGAGCCTGCCCGATGACTTGAACCTGCATCAGCGCAAGTTTCTGGAGCTCGCCCGCGCGCTGGCGGCGCGGCCCCAACTGGTGCTGCTCGACGAGGTGCTCTCGGGCATGACGCCCAGCGAGATCGACGAGGCCATCGTGCTGATTCGCCGCATTCGCGATCAGGGCGCCACCATCGTGTTCGTCGAGCATGTGATGCGCGCGGT
>JBILGP010000198.1:0-4568 GCA_044350985.1 Polaromonas sp.
CCTGGAGCAGATTCGGCGGGCGCGCCAGATGCAGCTGGCCGACGAGCTGCGCATGGAGCGTGACATGGTGTGGCACTGCTTTCACCAGCGTGCGCTGCAAGACAACGAAACCGTTGAAGGGATTCGGGCCCTGGCCATCGACAAGGACCATCGCCCACGCTGGAAGCCCGCTCGCATCGAGGAGGTGGACCGCCAGGAAGTGCTGGAGTTTTTCCGCAGCCCCTGGTCGGTTCAGGATCACCCCTTGCGCGGGCTTTAGGCGCTGCGCCAAGCCTTCCCGGCTCGTTTTAGCGCTGGCGTGACTTCATCGCCCGCTCGACTTCGCGCTTGCCTTCGCGCTCCTTGATCGTGTCGCGCTTGTCGTGTTCGGCCTTGCCCTTGGCCAGCGCCACCTCGCATTTGACGCGGCCCGCCTTCCAGTGCAGGTTCAGCGGCACCAGGGTGTAGCCTTTTTGCTCGGTCTTGCCGATCAGCCGACGGATCTCGTCCTTGTGCATCAAGAGCTTCTTGGTGCGCACTGAATCGGGCCTGACGTGTGTAGAGGCGGTGCCCAGCGGATTGATCTGGCAGCCGATGATGAACAGCTCGCCGTTTTTGATCACCACGTAGCCATCGGTCAGTTGCACCTTGCCGGCGCGCACCGACTTGACCTCCCAGCCTTCGAGCACCATGCCGGCTTCAAAGCGCTCGTCGATGTGGTAGTTGAACAAGGCGCGCTTGTTCTCGGCGATCCGGCTGTTCTGGGCGGAACCGTCTTTGCGGGAGGTGGAGAGTTTGGTGGACATGCGCCAAGGCAGATGGGGCCGCCTGCGGCCCATACAATGGCCGAGGCCTTGCATTGTATGAAAACCGTCCACAAGTCCGTCCTGATTTGGTTCAGCGCGCAAGAGATGTTCGCGCTGGTCACCGATATCGAGCGCTACCCGCAGTTTCTGCCGTGGTGCGACCAGGCCAGCGTCCTCGATCACCACGAGCACGGCATGACGGCGCGGGTGGGCATCTCGATCGGTGGCATCCGGCAGAGCTTTACCACGCGCAACGCACACACACCGGGTCAGCAGGTTCAGATGCAGCTCGTTGAAGGCCCGTTCTCAAAGCTTGACGGTCAGTGGAATTTCAGCCCGCTGGGCCAAGACGAGCGGGCCTGCAAGGTTGAGTTCACCCTTCGCTACGACTTTGACAGCGCAACTCTGGCCGCGTTGGTGGGCCCGGTGTTTGACAAGATTGCGGGCAGCCTGGTCGATGCCTTCGTCAAGCGCGCCAACCAGGTCTATGGCCATGCCTGAGACCTGCGAGCCGCGCCAGCCGGGGCAAGGGCGGGCGTCGGTGATGCCCATCAGTGTGGTCGCCTGCCTGGGGCCGCGTCAGGTGCAAGAGTGGGATCTGCAACTGCCGCAGGGGGCGACCGTGGCGCAAGCGCTGCAAGCCTGCGGCCTGGCGACTGGGCCGGCAGACGGTTCTTCGGCCGTGGGCGTCTGGGGACGGCGCTGCGACGCCAGCCACGCGCTCAGGCCGGGCGACCGGGTTGAGCTTTACAGGCCGCTGCGGGTCGACCCCAAGGTCGCCCGCCGGGAGCGCTTCAAAGGGCAGGGCGCCCGCACCGCGGGTCTTTTTGCCCGGCGGCGACCAGGCGCCAAGCCCGGTTATTGAGGGGCTGGGCGGCCCCTGGCTGCCGGCGACGGGCCTCGCATCACCCGATCGATAGCCGCCGCCTTGCCGCCGTCCCAAGAGGTGCTGGGTAGAATCGTGTTTTTGGAGCCTTCCCATGCGCCTACTCGGCAAAGCGTTGACCTTTGACGACGTCCTTCTGGTCCCCGCCTACTCCCAGGTCCTGCCCAAGGACACCTCGCTGGCCACCCAGTTTTCCCGCAACATTCGCCTGAACCTGCCGCTGGTGTCGGCCGCCATGGACACGGTCACCGAGGCGCGGCTGGCCATCGCCATTGCCCAAGAAGGCGGCATCGGCATCGTGCACAAAAACCTCACGCCGCAGGAGCAGGCCGCTCAGGTGGCCAAAGTCAAGCGTTACGAATCGGGCGTGCTGCGCGATCCGGTGGTGATCACGCCGACCACCACGGTCAGGCAGGTCATGGCCTTGAGCGACGAGCTGGGCATTTCGGGCTTTCCGGTGGTCGACGCCGGGCGGGTGGTGGGCATTGTGACGGGCCGTGACCTGCGCTTTGAGACCCGGTATGACCAACAGGTCCGCGAGATCATGACGCCGCGAGAGCGCCTGATCACCGTGCCTGAAGGCACCACGCCCGAGCAGGCCAAGCACCTGCTCAACAAGCACAAGCTCGAGCGCCTGCTGGTGGTCAGCGATGCGTTTGAACTCAAGGGCCTGATCACAGTCAAGGACATCACCAAGCAACTCAATTTTCCCAATGCGGCGCGCGACGGCGCAGGCCGCCTGCGCGTGGGCGCGGCTGTCGGCGTGGGCGAGGGCACCGAAGAGCGCGTTCAAGCCCTGGTCAAGGCCGGTGTGGACGCCATCGTGGTCGACACCGCCCACGGGCACAGCAAGGGCGTGATCGACCGCGTGCGCTGGGTCAAGCAACACTACCCGCAGGTCGACGTGATCGGCGGCAATATCGCCACCGGTGAGGCCGCCTTGGCCCTGATCGAAGCCGGCGCCGATGCTGTCAAGGTGGGCATAGGCCCCGGCTCGATCTGTACCACCCGCATTGTTGCGGGCGTCGGTGTGCCGCAGATCATGGCCGTTGACAGCGTGGCCACGGCTCTCAAGGGCAGTGGCGTGCCGCTGATCGCCGATGGCGGCATCCGCTACAGCGGCGACATTGCCAAAGCCATTGCAGCAGGCGCGGGGACGGTGATGATGGGCGGCATGTTCGCCGGCACCGAAGAGGCGCCCGGTGAGGTCATCTTGTACCAGGGCCGCAGCTACAAGAGCTACCGCGGCATGGGCTCGATCGGCGCCATGCAGCAAGGCAGCGCAGACCGCTATTTTCAGGAAGCCAGCACGGGCAACCCGAATGCTGACAAGCTCGTGCCCGAGGGCATCGAAGGACGGGTGCCCTACAAAGGCTCTGTGGTGGCCATCATCTACCAGATGGCCGGCGGCTTGCGCGCGAGCATGGGCTACTGCGGCTGCGCCACCATCGAGGACATGCACGCCCAGGCCCAGTTCGTCGAGATCACGGCTGCGGGCATCCGCGAAAGCCATGTGCACGACGTGCAGATCACCAAGGAAGCGCCCAATTACCGGGCGGATTGAAACAGCGCTGTCTTGAGCATCCAGGATCAAGCTGAATTTTTTAGGATACGGCCGTGTTGCTAGACCAACTTCGACAGATGAGTCCCCGCCTCGTTGGGCTGGCTTCTCAGTTTGGTGCAAGTCGTCTGCGTGTTTTCGGTTCCGTGGCGCGAGGGGAAGAAACCTCGGACAGCGACGTTGATTTCTTGGTGGAGCTCCCCCGGGGCTACGACTTGCTCACGCAGCGCATGCCATTGGCGTTGGGCCTGGGCGAGCTGCTGCAGCGCAAGGTTGACCTGGTGCCCGAGCATGAACTCAACCCTCATCTGCGGGACCACGTGCTGGCCGAGGCCGTTAGCTTATGAGCAAGTCCTGGCAGGTTTATGCTCATCACATCCTGGACGTGGCGGCAAGAATAGGTCGGATTCAGGAGCGCGGCGACCTGGTCCAGGATGAGGTCCTTTACGATGCCACTTTGCGCAATTTGCAGACGCTTTCAGAGGCGACGCAAATGCCACCTGATGCTCTGAAGGCGCGGTTTTCCGCTATCCCGAGGCGGGAGATCAGCGGATTTCGCAACATCTTGGTTCATAACTATCTAGGTGAAATTGACCCTCTGACCGTCAAGGCGGTGGTTCAAACGCACCTACCGCCTCTGATCAGCAGTGTGCAGACCATGCTTGCCGATGACGCGCTTTCCCAACCCTGACGTTTTCGGCATGTCCCACTCCAAGATTCTCATCCTAGACTTTGGCTCCCAGGTCACGCAACTGATCGCCCGCCGCGTGCGTGAAGCCCATGTGTTTTGCGAGGTGCACCCATGCGATGTGAGCAGCGACTGGGTGCGTGAATTCGCCGCCGATGGGCAGCTCAAAGGCATCATCTTGTCGGGCTCGCATGCCAGCGTCTACGAGGTTGACGACAAGGCGCCCGAGGCGGTGTTTGAGCTCGGCGTGCCAGTACTGGGGATCTGCTACGGCATGCAGACCATGGCCAATCAGCTGGGCGGCAAGGTTGAGGCCGGTGCCACACGCGAATTCGGCTACGCCGAAGTTCGTGCCCACGGCCACACCGAGCTTTTCAAGGGGATCGAGGACTTTTCCACCACCGAGGGCCACGGCATGCTCAAGGTCTGGATGAGTCACGGCGACAAGGTCACCGCGCTGCCGCCGGGCTTCAAGCTCATGGCCAGCACGCCGAGCTGCCCGATCTCCGGCATGGCCGATGAGGCCCGGCGTTTTTATGCGGTGCAGTTTCATCCCGAGGTCACCCACACGGTGCAGGGCAGGGCGATCCTCGAGCGCTTTGTGCTGGGCATCTGCGGCGCACGGCCCGACTGGATCATGGGCAATTA
>JBILGP010000199.1:0-4564 GCA_044350985.1 Polaromonas sp.
CTCGGCCGCAAAGGCTCAACCGAAACGCCTCGCTCAACCAGCCTGTCGACCCAGCGTCCGTCCGAGCCCAGGCGGGCCCAACTGCCGCCGCCCAGGGCCAGCACGAGCGCTGGTGGGGGCGGGCAATGCTGCAGGCCCGCCGCTGTCTCAAACACAAGCTGGCCATGCTGATCCCAGCCCAGCCACCGGCGGCGCATCGAAAACTGCACGCCGCCTCGGCGCAGGAGCTGCAGCCAGGCGCGCAGCAAAGGCGCGGCCTTCATGTCACGCGGAAAGACCCGGCCGGACGACCCGACAAAAGTCTCGATGCCCAGCCCCTGGGCCCAGGCCACCACCTCGGCCGGCCCGAACTCCTGCAGCCACGGCTGTACCGCCGGGCTCTGGTCAAAGTAGCGCGAAGCGAAAAGCGCCAGGGGCTCGCTGTGGGTCAGGTTCAAGCCGCCTCGGCCGGCCAGCAGGAACTTACGCCCGACCGAAGCCATCGCATCGAACACCCTGACTCTGGCCCCCCCGCCCGCCAGCACCTGCGCGGCCATCAGGCCGGCCGGGCCGGCGCCGATGACCAGCACATCGGCTGCGGTCGGCTCGGCCACGGGGTTCAACGCCCCACCCCCGGGCGGCGAAGACCGCGTCTGGAGCAAGGCAGCTTGCATTTGGCGTGCATCATGCAGTTTTTACTTCGATTTCCTGCAATTGACCACCGGCGGTGACAAAGGCCGCGTGCACAGGATCGCCCGCATGCAAGGCCCGCACGGCACGCGCATAGTCCTGCAGCTGCGTCACCAAATCGGCGCGTTCACCGGGCCGCGTATGGGACTTGAAATCGATCACCCACCAGGTGCCATCTCGGCGCTGCACGAGCCGGTCCAGGCGCATCAAGCGGCCCTCGTGGATCAGCTCCACTTCGCTGCCTTGCCATCTCAAATGCTCGACCTGCCAGAGCCAAGCACAGCCCCCGAAAATCGCCTCGACCGCCCGGACCGCCTGCTCGCACTGTTGCGCATCGAGTCGAAACTCACGAGCCGCCAACCGTGCGTGGCTGGGGCTGACACTGCCCCATTGCAGCAAACGGTGCATGGCCAAACCGATGCGCGCGGGCGCCGTCAAGGGCGCAGCATCGGCGCTGGCCTCCGACCTGTGGTCCAGGTGGGGCAGAACCGGCAAGAGCAGCACCGCCGATGCGTCCGGAGCCGTTGATTGGGCCGGGTCGGGAGCCGCTTGCACAAGACCGGCCGGCTCCAGAGCCGCCATTCGCGGGCTCAAGCGTTTCCACCAACTGCCAAGGCCGCCGCGAAACGGCTCGCGGGCCGACACCGCCAGCACCCGGCGCGCTCGCGTCATCGCGACATACAAGGCGTTGAGCTCTTCGCGCTGGCGCGCCTGCTGCTCGGCGGCCAGCAAATCAATGCAGCAAGCCGGAGGTCGGCTCTCTGACTGCAGGAAAACCAGGCGCTGGGGAGCAGCCTGCTCCGCTGGCCAGTCGAGCAACACGACCATGCTCTCAGATGCGCGCGGCTGGGCATCGGTATCGAGCAGCAGCACGGTGTCGGCCTCCAGACCCTTGGCGCCATGAATGGTGAGCAATCGCACCGCCTCGGCGGGCACCGTGGCGGGCGCCGCGATGGCGCCCGCTTTGAGCGCTCGCACCAGCATGTAGGGGCTCAGGTAGCGCCCGCCTTCGTGACCCAACGCCACCTCGAGCAGGGCGCGCAGATGACCCAGTACCGCCTCGCGCTGCAGCGCGGGCGCTGCGGCGGCATAGCGCGCCAACACATTGCCATCGTCGTAGATGGCCTGCAGGGCATCATGGGGCGGCAACTGGCCCAACCAGCCTTGCCAACGCGCGAGCACCTGACCTGCGTCCGCCAGCGGCGCAGCGGCCGGCTCGCCGAGCTCCGGCACCAAAGCGGGCTGCTGGAGCAAAGCCAGCCAGGAGCCGCCGGTGCGACGCGCCGCTCGAGCCAGCGGCACCAGAGCCGCACTGTCCACGCCGAACAGCGGGGAACGCAGCACCCGCGCCAGCGACAGATCGTGGCGGGGCGAGCACAACACATCGACCAGTGCCACCAGGTCCTGCACCTCGCAGCAATCCATCAGGGCGATCTTCTCGCCGATAAAAGCGGGCACACCTAGGCCCTGCAGCGCCAACTGCATCGGCTGCAGACTGTCGCGCTTGCGCGAGAGGACCATCACGTCGCTGCAGCGCAGCTGCAGCTGCCCGATCTGCCCGGCCAGCCAGCGGGCCGCTTGCGCCGCCTCTAAATCGCGCTGCTTCTCCTCGGGCAGCCAGCGCGGCTGCAACAAGCTGTCGCGCCACACCGGCCCGTCTGCTTGCGCCGGCGCGGGCGGCTCAGGACGGCCTATCAAGGGCAGGCTCAGCGCCTGTCCCTGCTGCGTGGAGTCCGTGGTGTGCGGCCGAAAACCAGGGTAGCGATCGTGCTCGGCAGCCTCGAGCATGACTTCGTTGACCCGATCAATCACCACCTGGGCATTGCGACGGGTGTGCTCGCAGCTGAGCAGAGCACCGTCGAGTGCAACCGAGATGAACTGCTGGGCCGCCTGAAACACCTGCGGCTCGGCGCCGCGAAAGCGGTAGATGCTCTGCTTGGGATCACCCACGATAAAAACACTGGGCGCGCGCGCAGCCCCGGCATAGCCTTCAAGCCAGGCCCGCAAGGCGCGCCACTGCATCGGATTGGTGTCCTGAAACTCGTCGACGAGCAGGTGACGCACCTGGACGTCGAGGCGCTCCTGCATCCAGCCGGCAAGGCTACCTTCGCTCAGAAGATGCACGGCCGCCTGCTCAATGTCGTTCATGTCAATCCAGCCGCGCTCGAACTTGAGCGCGCGGGCCTCCTCGATGAGCAGTCGGGTGAGCCTCGTCATGCGCTGCTGGTACCGCCAAGCCTGTTCCTGCCGCACAATTTGCTGCAATTGCAGGGCCAGCGCCTGCGCCTGCCGCAGCGCTGGATTCGATCCCACCGAACCGAACTTGCGCTCTTCACCTTTGCCGGTGAGCAGGGCATCGAGCACCCCATCGAGGTCGCCTGCTGCCAGCGCCTGCTCGAGCTGCCTGCCTTTGCTCGAAAAGCTCGGAGCGGGCAGCGCCTGCAGCACGCGCGCCGCCTCCAGCAACAAGGCCGACTCCATCGGCGCGGCCAGCAAGTCGGCGCTTTGGCTCAGAGCGCGACAGCATTCGAACTGCTCGGCGATAGTGCGTACCGAGGTCTGCACCCGCCCGAGCGCATCGGCCAGTTCGAACTCGACGCGCTTGTCGAGCGCCGCCATCAAGGCTTTGTGGGTCTGCGAGCGGCCGTGTTCATAGACCAGGGCTTCAAAATCAGCCTTCAAGGCCGGCTGCACGGCCAAGGCCGCCAGAAAGCGGCGCCAAGCCAACACCTTGACCTGGCTGTCGTCTTCGAGCAACTCGTACTGCACGGGCAGACGCAGCTGCTGCAGCAGTGCCAACGGAGCGGTGCGCAGCAAGGACGAAAACCAGCCGTGGAAGGTGCGAATCTGCACCGACCGGCCGCCCGCGAGCAAGGCCGGGTACAGGTCCTTGAGTCGCTGGCACAGCGCTTGCGCGCGTTCAGGCTCGTTCAAGCCGGGCACGCCGCGCTCGCGCAGGGCCTGCAACAGGCGTGGCATATCGGCCTGTGCAAACTCGCGCAGCCAATCGATCAGGCGCTCGCGCATTTCACCGGCAGCCTTGCGGGTAAAAGTGATGGCCAAGATCTCATGGGGCTGGCAAGCGTGTAGTGCGTCGTCGGCCAGCAGGGCCCGCAGCATGCGCGAGACCAAGATCCAAGTCTTGCCGGCGCCAGCGCAGGCCTCGACAGCCACGCTGCGCCTGGGATCGCACGCCACGGCGTAAAACTGCTCAGCCGGCACCGGCTGATCGTTGATTTTCAGGGCAACCGCCTGCCTCAAGTTCATGACCCGTCCTGCACAAAATCGCGGCGACACAGGCCACGGGCCTTGCAGTGCTCACACGAGCGCCCCTGCCCCAATGCCCGCAACGGCTCACCGCCGTGCAGCCGCGACATTTCATCGTGAACGGCACTGACGATGCGATCGCGCCAGTGCAGCACCTCGTCTTGGGCATAGACCTTGGTCAGGCCGCGCTCGCCAACATTGAGGTAGGCGGCAGCAACCGGCTCTTCGCCCACCAAGGCGGCGTAAAAAGCCAGCTGCGTGTCTTCGTCTGCGCACTTGATCCGCTCACGGGTTTTCTCCACCGACTCGCTCTTGTAATCAATGAGCAGAGCCTGTCCCTGTGCATCGCGGTCCATGCGGTCGATCTTGCCCACCAGCTTGACGGCACCGAGGTCGCGCTCGAGCCACTGCTCGGCCTGCACAAAGCGATGGCCGCTGGCCTCGTGCTCGGCAAGCCACTGCAAATACCCCTGGCGAATGATCGGCACGCTGGCCTCGTAGGGCAAGAAGTCAGCCCGATTCATCCCTGTCTGCCGCAAGGCCTGCTGCGCCGCCTGATCGAACAGCTGCATCCGCCGCTGTTCATTGGGAGCCGATTCGGCCTGCAGCTGCGCATGAAACTCAAAGA
>JBILGP010000200.1:0-4545 GCA_044350985.1 Polaromonas sp.
TCGCTCGAAGAGCTGCACCGCCTGAGCCAGCTGGTGCTGGGCCACCGCGGCAAACTGCGCAAAATGGAGGCTTGGTTTGACGACGCGACCTTCATGCGCCAGCTGCTGGCCCTCAGGCTGGCAGTCATCTTGGCCCATGCGCATCGCGACCCCAAGCTCGAAGGCGTGCGCTTGCAAGAGGCATCCTCGGGTCTGCAGCTTCTGCTGCCAGCGGGCTGGAGCAGCGCCTTCCCGCAGTCGATGCACCTACTGGCCGAAGAGGCGCTGGCCTGGCAAAAAACACCCTGTCCTCTTGAGGTCATCGAGCCCTGAAATTGACCGCGGGACGGTCGGTTTGACCGGGTGGCGTCAAACGGTATAAACTATTTATACCGTTTTAAGGAGGTCTTATGCCCACAACCCCACGCAAACCCACCACCCGTCAAGCAACCGTCCGTGCAAAGCGCAGCCCGCCGGCGGGCAAGGCGACCACTTCCGCTGGCAAATCAGTGCAAAGCGCCGCACCAACCAAGGCGCCCGCCAAGACAGCGAGCCGGGTAACGACCAAGGCACCGGCGGCCAAGAAACGGGCCATCGCCGCCGCCAAGCCCGCGGCTCAAGCGCTGCCCGAAACCAAAGCGCCTGAAGTCAATCCGGCCAAAGTCGACAAGACCGAGAAACCCAAAAAGCCCAAGCTGGTGCGCGACAGCTACACCATCCCCAAAGCCGAATACCAGGCCATGGACGCGCTCAAGCAGCGCGCCACCGCCTTGGGCCAGCCGCCGAAAAAGAGCGAGTTGCTGCGCGCTGGCATCATGGCGCTTGCCAGCCTGTCCGATACTGCCCTGCTCGCAGCCTTGGCGGCGGTGCCGGCCATCAAGACCGGCCGCCCCAAAGGCTGAACTCGTTTGAGCGGCGGTCGGCGCTGACGGAGCGCCTCAAAGCAGGTCGGGCGACTGCACCGCCAGCAGCACCGTCTGGTGCTGGCCGTCGCGCTCGCGCGAGCGCAGCCACCAGACGGCGCACTTGCGCACCGACAGCTCAGTCTGCGGCAAACCCAGCAGCCGCGCCGCAACCTGACCGAGCGTGGGCTGATGCCCGACCACCAGCACCGGGTTTTTGCTTTCAGGCCACTGCACCAAGGCCAGCAGGTCGTCGGCGCTGCGATCGGGCGCCAACTGCTCGCACAGCTTGAAGCGGCGGCCCAGGTTCAGTGCGGTCTGCTCACAGCGCAAGGCCGGGCTGACCAACACTTTGGCGCTTTCCGTCAGTTGATGGTCGAGCCAGGCGGCCATGCGAGCAGCATGCTTTTGCCCCCGCCCCGTCAGGCTGCGCGCCAGATCTCGGCGGTGCGCTTCCATCGGGTCCGTGCTGGGGACCGCTTCCACCGCATCGGCATGGCGCCACAAAATCAGATCCATCGCAGCACCTTCAGGACCGTTTGGCCGGTGCGCGCCCATAGCGCGCCATCAAGGCCGCTTGGGCCGACTGCCGCCTGCCCCGCACATTGGGCTTGACCGGCTCGTAGCGGCCATCGGGCTGGAGCTGCCAGGCATCGCGCGTGTCGTGCAAGTAAGCGACCAGGCATTCATCGATCAGGCGCTGACGCAGGGCCGCATCGGTCACCGGCCAGGCCAACTCGATACGGCCGAACATGTTGCGATTCATCCAGTCGGCGCTCGACAGGTAGAGCGACTGCTCCTGTCCGTCGTCGAAATAAAACACCCGCGAGTGCTCGAGAAAGCGCCCGATCACCGAACGGATGCGAATGCGATCGGTCTGGCCCTCAAGCTGAGCGGGCAGCATGCAGGCGCCGCGAACAATCAGATCGATCTGTACGCCCTGCTGGCCAGCGGCGATCAGCGCGCGTATCAGGCCCGTATCGGTCAGAGCATTCATCTTGGCCACCAGACGAGCCGGCCGGCCGGCGGCGGCCGCCTGAGCGAGCTGCCCGATGCGCTCGACCATGGCGCGGTGCAGATGGTGCGGGGCCACCAGCAGAGCCTGCATCTTGGGCAGCCGGCTTTGGCTGGCCAGGTGATAAAACACATGCTCGACATCGAGCGTGAGCTTCGGATCGGCGCTCAGGTAGCTCACGTCGGTGTACAGCCGGGCCGTACGCGGGTTGTAGTTGCCGGTGGACAGGTGCGCATAACGCTTGATCGACCTGCCCTCGCGCCGCGTCACGAGCAGCATCTTGGCGTGCGTCTTCAAGCCCAGCACGCCATAGACCACCTGCGCGCCTATGGACTCGAGCATCTCGGCCCAGTTGATATTGGCCTCCTCGTCAAAGCGGGCCTTGAGCTCGACCACCACCATGACCTCCTTGCCCCGGCGCACCGCCTCCCTGAGCAGGTGCATCATCTCGGAGTCGGCGCCGGTGCGGTAAATGGTCTGACGGATCGCCAGCACTTGCGGATCGGCAACGGCCTGGCGCAGAAAGTCGAGCACGCCATCGAAACTCTCGAACGGTTGGTGCAGGCAGACATCACCCTGCTTGAGCCGCTCAAAGATGTCCTGCCCAGCCACCAGTTGCAAGGGATAACTGGCTTGGTAAGGCGGCCACATCAGCGAAGCATCGCCCACCAGGTCGATCAACTGCGTCAGCCGGTTCAAATTAACCGGCCCCTGCACCCGGTAGAGCGCCTGGTCGGGCAGCGCAAACTGCTGCAGCAGGAAATCGGCCAAATAGGCGCTGCAGCCAGACGACACCTCCAGCCGCACCGCCTCGCCAAACTGCCGATGCTCTAGGCCCGCGCGCAAGGCGGTACGCAGATCGGCCACATCGGCCTCCTGCACCGCCAATTCAGAGTTGCGGGTGACCCGAAACTGCGAAAACTGCAGCACCTCGCGCCCCGGAAACAACTCGTGCAGATGGGCACGAATGACGCTGGAAAGGGAGACAAAAAGCCGGCCTCGGCGGGCTGCGCGCTCGGGCAGTGCAATGATGCGCGGCAGCACCCGAGGCACCTTGACGATGGCAATTTCGTTGTGCCGGCCAAACGCGTCCTTGCCCTGCAGCCGCACAATGAAGTTCAGCGACTTGTTGGCCACCATCGGGAAGGGGTGCGAGGGATCCAGGCTGACCGGCACCAGCAGCGGCCTGACCTCGCGCCGGAAATAGCCCTGCACCCAAGCGCGCTGCTCGGCCGTGCGCTCGCCATGGGCGACGATCTCGATGCCCTGGCGCTTGAACTGCCGCGTCAGGGTGTCGTTGTAAAGCGCGTACTGGCGCTCGACCAGATCGTGGGCCGCGGCCGAAAGCCCGGCAAAGACCGGATCGCTCGCGCCGCCGCTGCGGGCCGCACTCATGTGCGGCGCCATCCTGACCTCAAAAAACTCATCGAGGTTGGACGAGACGATGCACAAATAACGCAGCCGCTCGAGCAGGGGCACATCGTCACGGGTGACCATGGCCAGCACCCGCTCGTTGAACGCCAAAATACTGCGGTCGCGGTCGAGCAAGGTCACAGCGGGCGCTGGCTCGGCGAGAGCGCGACCTGCTTGAGATTGGGCGCTGCGGGGCGAATCAGCGTTCATGAACCACCTAGAGTTCGGGCCAAAGCAGCCCGTGGCCTCAATTTAAGACGCACTTGTGACGGTTTCATGACATTGGACCGGATCGGCACCCGAGCCGAGGAAATGGCGCAGGTAACGCGCTGGCAAGTCTTGCGTGCGCATCATCATCGGCAGGTCGGCGGTGTTGAAGTCTGGATCCCAAGCTGGCGGGCCCAGCAGCTTGGCCCCCAGACGCAGATAACCCTTGATCAGCGCGGGCGGCTCCACCCGCAGGCTTTCGTCAAAGTCGTGGATCGGCAAGGCCAGGCGAGGCAGCACCTGACAGTCCAGCGGCGCCAGATGCTTGTGCCGCAACTGATGCCAAATGCCAGCGGCCGCATGCGCACTGACCATGCCCTGGTGCAGCATGGGAATGCTGGCGCAGCCGATCATGATCTCCAGCCGGTTGCGCTGCATGAACTGAGCAAGCGCGCCCCACAAGGCCAAAATCACGCCCCCATGCCGATGGTCGGGGTGGACACAGCTGCGACCGAGCTCGACCATGCGGCTGCGCAGGCCGCGCAGTCGCGTGAGGTCAAATTCGAGGTCGGCGTAAAAGCTCCCCACCCGGGCTGCCTGCTCAGGCGTGAGCACACGGTAGGTCCCGATGACCGCGCCGCTTTCGCGATCGCGCACCAGCAAGTGTTCGCAGTAATCGTCAAACAGGTCGATGTCATGGCCAGGCAAAGGGCCAGACAGCCGCGCGCCCATCTCGCCGGCAAAAACCTGATGGCGCAGACGCTGCGCCTGCCTCACCTCGTCCTGATGGCGCGCCCAGCCGACCACAATGCCGCTGCGGTCCCTACCAGCGCCCTCATCGGAGTGATCAGTGCGGCGATGAAGTCCCCCCCGGGGCAGTTGTACCAGGGACAAGGGCTCGGTTGGGCTGGGCAGTTCTTTCATGGTGCTTTCGTGTTCAATCATTGAGGCCGGTGGCGGGCTGCAGGTTCAGCGCCTGTGAAGGTGCGCCCGGCAGGCTCTGCAAGCAGATACAAGAGCCCTTCAGGC
>JBILGP010000201.1:0-4541 GCA_044350985.1 Polaromonas sp.
GCATTGAGCAAGGAGCTCTTGCCGGCATTGGGCTGGCCGGCAATGACCACCTGCATGCCCTCGCGCAGCAAAGCGCCCTGCGTTGCTCGCTGGCTGACCTCGGCCAGGCGCTGCTGCAAGGCGCGCAATTGACCGCGTGCATCGGCCTGCTCGATGAAGTCGATGTCTTCTTCTGGAAAGTCGAGCGTGGCTTCGACCAGCATGCGCAAATGCACCAGTTGCTCAAGCAAGGCCTGTACCTGGCTGGAAAAGGCTCCCGACAAAGACCGTGCGGCCGAGCGCGCCGCGGCCTCCGTGCTCGCATCGATCAGATCGGCAATGGCCTCGGCCTGGGCCAAATCGATCTTGTCATTGAGAAACGCTCGGCGGGTGAACTCACCAGGCTCGGCCACGCGCAAACGGGCCAGCCGGGGCTGCTGGGTGAGCGGGTCAATTTGCTCGGCTGCCTGCAAGCAGCGCTGCACCAGCAGCGCCAGGACCACCGGCCCGCCATGGGCCTGCAGCTCGAACACGTCTTCACCGGTAAACGATGCGGGAGCGGGGAAAAACAAGGCCAAGCCCTGATCGATGGCGACACCGGCCTCGTCAACAAAGGCGCCGTAGGACGCCTGTCGCGGGACCAGGTCTTTGCCGCAAAGCGCGTGCGCCAGGGCGCTTAGCCCCTGTCCGGAGACGCGAACGATGCCCACCGCGCCGCGCCCCGGGGCGGTTGCGATGGCCACAATGGGATCGGCCGATCTGTCCAGCATGCGGCGCCTCTATCGGCCGGTGCAGCAGCCGGCGGCCTATTTGAACTTGGGCAGATTGAACTGGGGTGGCACACCCATGCGGGTGTTGATCATCCACTGCTGCGCGATCGACAGGATGTTGTTGGTGATCCAGTACAGCACCAGCCCAGCCGGGAAGAAAAAGAACATGACGCTAAAGATCAGGGGCATAAACCACATCAACTTGGCCTGCAACGGATCGGGCGGCAAGGGGTTGAGCGCGGTCTGCAGCATGGTCGTCAGCGTCATGACGATGGGCAGCAAAAAGTAGGGATCGGGGGCCGACAGGTCCTTGATCCAGCCGATCCATGGCGCGCCGCGCATTTCCACGCTCGACAGCAGCACCCAATACAGAGCAATGAACACCGGGATCTGCACCATGATCGGAAAGCAACCCCCCATCGGATTGACCTTTTCCTCGCGATAAATCTTCATCATCGCCATCTGCATCTCTTGCGGCTTGTCTTTGAGCCGCTCGCGCATTTCCATGATGCGCGGGTTGATCGCCTTCATCTTGGCCATGCTCTGATAGGCCTTGGCATTGAGCCAATAAAAAGCCATCTTAATCACCAGCACCAGGGCAACAATGGCCCAGCCCCAGTTGTTGATCACCTTGTGCAGTTCAAACAAGAGCCAGTAAAGAGGCTTGGCCAAAATGGTGAACCAACCATAGTCCTTGACCAGCTCGAGCCCGGGGGCGATGGCCTCCAGTGCCTTTTCTTCCTGCGGGCCGACAAACAGGCGCGCTTCAACCGTCTTGCTGGCGCCCGGTGCCAAGGGTTCAATCGGCGCAATCATGCCCACCGAGTACAAATTGGTGTCGACCTTGCGCATGAAGACTTCGCGCTGCACCCCTTGGGCGAGCAGCCAGGCCGATGCGAAGTAGTGCTGCACCATGGCCACATAGCCGTTGTTGGTCTGCTTTTCATGCTCCATCTTGTTTTTTTCGATGTCGCTGAACTCCACCTTCTGGTATTTCTTGGCCTCGGTGTAGACGGCCGGGCCGGTGAAGGTGGAGTAAAACGCTGACTCACCTTCGGGCTTGTTGCCGTCGCGCACAAGCTGCAGATAAAGCTGCGCCGTCTGGCTGTTGGCGCTCTTGTTGATCAGCTCGTGACGCACCGTGATGTCGTAGGCGCCTCGCTTGAACACATAGGTCTTGATCCACTGCAAGCCGCCCACCTCGGGCGACTCAAAGCGCAGCTCCAGGCTGTCTTGCCCGGCTTTGAGCTCGCGCTCGCCAGGCACCAGCGTCATCGCCGTCTTGTGGTTGGGCAAGGACGTGCCGGCCGCACCGATCCATCCACTTTGGGCCAAATAGACGCGCTCCTTGCTTTCGTCGAACAGCACGAAGCCTTTGTCGCGGGCATTGAGATCGGAATACTTTACAAAAGACGAATGCACGAGCGAGCCGCCCTCGGTGTCAAAGCGCAGGCGCAGGACATCGGTCTTGATCTCCACCTGTTGCCTGGCCGGCGCCGTGGTGGCCTGCTGGTTACCCGGGACGGACGATGCCGAAATCTGTTGGCTGCTCGCAACCGGGGCCGGTACGGCAGAAGCGCCAGCTCCCGTGTTGGGCCCCGCATTGGCTCCAGCCGCCTCGCTGGGTTTGGCCGTCGGCGCGGCCGGCTGAGGAAAGAAGGTCGGCTTTTTCCCGTTGTGGATCTGCCATTGGTCCCAGAGAAGGACCATGGAAAAACCAAAAATCACCCACAAAATGGTTCGGCGAATATCGTTCATGAGGACTCGGGTGGGCAAGCACCGGGTGGCGCCGCCTTCAAACGGTTGAAAAGATTGTGTGGAACCGGATCGTGACCGCCGTCACACCAAGGGTGACAGCGAACCAGGCGCCGCAGGGTCAGGTAACTGCCGCCAGCCGCGCCATGGCGCTCAAGAGCTTGCAAGGCGTAGGCTGAACAGCTGGGTTCAAAACGGCAAGATGAGCCCAGGCTGGGGCTTAACAAAAGACGATAGGCCCGCACCACCAGCATGAGCACGCGCTTGGGCAGTTGGACGAGCCCGCAGCCGCGCATCAGGGCTTCTCTCTTTGGGTTGGACTCTGAATAAAGCCTTGGACTTGGCTTTGGGCCTGGGCCAGGAGCGTCTGCAGCTGCGCTCGCACCACTTGCTTGAGCTCACTGGAGGAGGCAGCCACAAACCGCTGCGCTTGAAACCCTCTGCGCAGGCGCACCACGTAAGCCAGAGCCGGCTGCTCCGAGAGGTGATGCTTGGCCAGGCTGTAGATCTGGCGTCTGATCAGATTGCGAGTCACTGCCCGGCGCGCCCATCTTTTAGGGACCATGGCGCCTACCGCAAGCTGCTTGAAGCCAGCAAGCGGTCCGCCTTCCGGGTCCGCCTGCGGCTCTGTTTGGCCTTGCTGAGCCACGGGATTGCATCTTTCGCTGCGGTGTAGAGCGAAATTCTCTGTACTGGCCAAAGCCCGATGAGCCAGCACAGCGTCAAACTGCGCGCGGGTTTGCAGCCGCAGCAAGACCTGGCCCGCCCAGACTCAGACGGCCAGACGCTTGCGACCTTTGGCGCGGCGTGCGTTGATCACGGCACGACCGCCGCGAGTGCGCATGCGGGCCAAAAAACCGTGGGTGCGGGCGCGCTTGACTTTGGAGGGCTGATAAGTGCGTTTCATGATCTGTCCTTAAAAAACGGTCTGTCCTGTCATTTTTTCCCCGGGCCGCCGGCAGGGCCAGTTCGCTGTGCAGGGCTTGGGCGCCAGCTTGCGTACACCATTGACCGTCGCAGGAAAAGCCCCGAGCAAGCTTCTGGCAACTCTACGGTGGCCAGACGCTTGGATTTGCCGGTGCCAAGAAGCCCGCCACACAGGGCAAGCTCTTGGGTTCGCCGGCCTTGATCCAGCGCAATTTGCTCTGGCCAATTACCAAGCCCAGGAAAACAGGAAACCGGCTATTATGGTCGATCGCCGTAGCGCTGACAACTCAAGGCCAGGTTGGCCTGTGGGGCCTTCGGGGTCTTTTCGCCGAATCCAGGACCCTTGCTGGCGGCTTGAACAGCCTGTTTCCACTCGTCCAGCACCAAATTGCTGACGCTGTCAAGATTGTGGATAAGTGCCTCTACCGCCTACAATAGGCGGTGCCTGAAACAAACAATATCCACAACTGGCAGAGCACAGACCGCTTTGCGTCTGCTGCAGAAATTTCTTCCATGTCCGAACCTACGGCGCCTAGCCTGATGCCTGATTTGTGGTCAAGCTGCCTTGAGCAGCTGGCCTTGCAAATTCCCCAGCAACAGTTCAACACCTGGATCAAGCCCCTTCATGCGCGGCTCGACAACGACACCGACCGGCTTGTCCTGATGGTGGCAAACCGGTTCAAGTTGGATTGGATACGGGCGCAATATGGACAACAGATTCAGTCGCTGATCAACCATCTGAGTGCGCGCACGATACATCTCGAGTTAGCGATCACTCCGAAGGAAAGCCACGTAAAATCTAGGCCGATTAATCAGGACTTGGCGCCTCTGACTGAACCCTTGGGCCTGATGAGCGTCGATGAGGCAAACACCGGGGGCTTTAAGACACGGCTCAATTCTGCGCTGACCTTTGACACCCTCATCGAGGGTTCAGCCAACCGCATGGGCCGTGCGGCCGCCATGCATGTGGCCAGCAGCATTGGCCAGCTCTACAACCCCCTGTTCATCTATGGTGGCGTGGGGCTGGGCAAAACCCACTTGGTTCATGCCATAGGCAACAAGCTGCTGATGGACAACCCTGGGGCAAAAGTTCTCTACATCCATGCGGAG
>JBILGP010000202.1:0-4527 GCA_044350985.1 Polaromonas sp.
AGGCGTATCTTCATCTGCTCGTCTTCGCTCAGGCCTAAATGCTTGTTCTTGAGCGTGCAGACCGTCCCCAGGGGGCTCATTTCGGTCATGCCCCAGGCGTGCAGCACCTCGACGCCATAGTCGTCCCTGAAGGCGCTGATCATGGCCGGCGGGCAGGCCGAGCCGCCAATGACCGTGCGCTTGAGACTGGAAAACCGCAGGCCCGCCGGCTTCATGTGGCCCAGGAGCATCTGCCAGACGGTGGGAACGCCCGCTGCGTAGGTGACCTGTTCGCCCTCAAGCAATTCATAGACCGATTTGCCGTCCAGCCCGGGGCCGGGGAAGACCAGCTTGGCACCGGTGAGCGCGGCGCTGTAGGGAATGCCCCAGGCGTTGACATGAAACATCGGCACCACGGGGAGCACCGCATCGCGCGCCGACAAGCCCATGGCATCAGGCAGGGCCGCACCGTAAGCGTGCAGCAGCGTCGAGCGGTGGCTGTACAGCGCAGCCTTGGGGTTGCCCGTGGTGCCGCTGGTGTAGCACATGCTCGAGGCGGTGTTTTCATCAAACGTCGGCCAGCCGTAGTGGTCGTCGCACGCGCTCACCCACTCCTCATAGCTGCGCAGGCCTGGGATGCCGCTGTCCTGAGGCAGCTTGTCGGCCTCGCACAGGGCAATGTAGTGACGGATCTTGGCCTTGCCGCAGATGGCCTGAACGATGGGCAAAAACGTCAGGTCAAAGCACAGCACCTCGTCTTGCGCGTGATTGGCGATCCAGGCGATCTGATCGGGGTGCAGACGCGGGTTGATCGTGTGCAGCACCCGGCCCGAACCGCTGACGCCAAAGTAAAGCTCGAAGTGGCGGTAGCCGTTCCACGCCAGCGTCGCCACCCGGTCGCCAAAAGCCAGTCCCAGCCCGTCGAGCGCACGGGCGACCTGCCGCGAGCGCCGGGCTGCATCGCGGTAGGTGTAACGATGTATATCGCCCTCCACACGCCGCGACACGATCTGAGCATCGCCATGGTGGCGCTCTGCAAAACTGATCAGGTTGGAAATCAGCAAGGGCTGGCTCTGCATCAAACCTAGCATGGGCGGGTCCTGTCGAAAGTAAGCACGAAAGTGGCGAGGCACAGATCATGCCCCAACCGGCCGCAGACGCGTTATGGGGATTGCCCCCAGCCGTCAGCCCAGGCAGCCCGGTGCGAGACAATCCCGGGCATGACGGCCACCTTGACCCCTTCAGCGCCCGCCACGAATGCGCCTGCGTGGCAAGCTGCGCTGGCCGAACTTGGCCCCGCTTTTTACAGCCTTATCGAGCCCCAGCCCCTGAGCCAGCCGCACTGGATCGCCCGCAACGCGGCTCTGGCCCGAGAGCTCGGTCTTGATGAGCAGTGGCTGGCCTCGCAGGAGGCCTTGCTCGGCTTTGCAGGCTGCGCGGTTTTGACTGGCTCACAACCCGTGGCCAGCGTCTACAGCGGCCACCAGTTTGGCGTGTGGGCCGGCCAGTTGGGCGACGGTCGGGCCCTGATCCTCGGCCAGCTGCAAACCCCGCAAGGACCGGTCGAAGTCCAGCTCAAGGGCGCCGGTCGCACGCCCTATTCACGCATGGGCGACGGCCGCGCTGTGCTGCGCTCGTCGATCCGCGAGTACCTGTGCAGTGAGGCCATGCACGGCCTGGGCATCCCAACCACGCGGGCCTTGTGCCTGGCGGGCTCACCCAGCCCGGTGCTGCGCGAGGAGGTCGAGACGGCCGCGGTGGTCACCCGCACCGCGGCGAGCTTTCTTCGCTTTGGGCATTTCGAGCATTTCAGCCACAGGGGACAGCATGATCTGCTCAGGCGGCTGGCCGATCATGTCATCGCTTGCCATTACCCCGATTGCCTTCAGGCGCCGAACCCCTACGCCGCCCTGCTTGAAGCGGTGAGTCGGCGCACCGCCAGCTTGCTCGCGCAGTGGCAGGCCGTGGGCTTTTGCCACGGCGTGATGAACACCGACAACATGAGCATCCTGGGGCTCACGCTCGACTACGGACCGTTTCAATTCCTCGACGCTTTCGACCCCGACCACATCTGCAACCACTCCGACAGTGGCGGACGCTACGCCTTCAAACGCCAGCCCGGCGTTGCGCACTGGAACCTGCTGTGCCTGGGCCAAGCTCTTATGCCGCTGATCGAAAGCGAAGACGCAGCTTTGCAGGCGCTGCAGGCCTACAAGGGCCAGTTTGAGGCCGACCTGACACAAGCGCTGCGCGGCAAGCTCGGCCTGCTCGATGCCCAGCAGTCGCAAGACCTGGCCCTGGTCGATGACCTGCTGCAGATTCTGGCGCGCGAGCGGGTCGATCACACCATCTTCTGGCGCCGTCTGTGCGATTTTCGCGAGCACCCCCAGCCGGTGCGCGATCTCTTCATCGACCGTAGCACGTTTGGCCTCTGGGCTGCGCGCTACGAAAGCCGCTGCACGCACCTGGAGCCGCAGCGCCAGCGCGATGCCATGCGCCGGCGCAACCCGCGCTACGTGCTGCGCAACCACCTGGGCGAGCAGGCCATTGCAGCGGCCAAGGCGGGCGATCACGCCCCGCTGGAGCAACTGCTGCGGGTGCTGCACACGCCCTTCGAAGACCATCCCGAGGACGCCGCGCTGGCCGGTTTTCCGCCGGCTTGGGCCTCCTCGATAGAAATCAGCTGCAGTTCCTAGAAAGTCCGCCATGCCCGCCAAGATCGAAAAAACCGAAGCCCAATGGAAAGCCTTGCTGGCTGAAAAAAAGGCCGAGCCCCTGGCCTACCACGTCACCCGCAAGGAAGGCACTGAGCGCGCCTTCACCGGCAAATACGAAGGCCACAAGGGTGACGGCACCTACCTGTGCATTTGCTGCGGCAAGCCGCTGTTCGATTCGAGCACCAAATACGACTCTGGCTCGGGCTGGCCGAGCTACTTCGCCCCCCTCAGCCCCGACGCCGTCGAAACCCAGGAAGACCGATCGGTGTGGCTGGGCGTGCGCACCGAGGTGCACTGCCCCGACTGCGGCGCCCACCTGGGCCATGTGTTTCCTGACGGGCCCAAGCCCACCGGCCTGCGTTACTGCATGAACTCGGCCTCGCTCGACTTCAAGCCACGCTCGGCGCCCTGACTCGGCGCACCGAGCCGCACGCTTATCATCGCGCCCCATGAAACTCCTGCTCGACTTTTTACCCATCGTGCTGTTCTTCGGCATGTTCAAGTATGCCGAAGGCCAGCCCGAATGGGCCGCTGCCACCGCAAGCCATTACCTGGGCTTTATGGTGGCCGGCTCGGTGGTCGGCCCTGCCGAAGCGCCGGTGCTGCTGGCCACCGTGGTAGTGATTTTGGCCACGCTCGCACAAATTGCCATCCTGATGGCGCGGGGCCAGAAAATCGAGACCATGCTGTGGGTGAGCCTGGCCCTGGTGGTGGTGCTCGGCGGCGCCACAATCTACTTTCACAGCGAAACCTTCATCAAATGGAAGCCCACGCTGCTGTATTGGGCCATGGCGGGCGGCCTCCTGATCGGGCAGCTGCTTGGCAAAAATGGCATCCGGGCGCTGATGGGCTCGCAATTGACGCTGCCCGATCCGGTCTGGCTTCGTGTCAACCAGGCCTGGATGACATTTTTCACCTTCATGGGCGCGCTCAATTTGTGGGTGGCCTACCAGTTCTCGACCAGCGCCTGGGTCAACTTCAAGCTCTTTGGCGGCATGGGCCTGATGTTCGCCTTCGTGCTGGCCCAGGCCTTGTATCTGAACAAGTACCTGCAAACCGACGAGCCACCTGGCGAGGGCAAGCCATGAGCGCAGCATCTGCGCTCTTGCCGCGAGCAGCCGAGTTGCACGCCCGCTTGGTCGAGCGCCTGGCGCCGCATGAGCTTGAGGTGATTGACGAGAGCGCTGCCCATGCCGGGCATGCGGGTGCGGGTGATGCCGGCTATGGCACGCATTTTCGGGTGCGCATCGGCTGCGAGCGCTTTGCGGGCATGGGCCGGCTCGCTCGCCACCGCCTTGTGTATGATGCGCTGCAAGAATTTTTGGATCGCGGGCTGCACGCCCTGGCCATCGAAACCCTCGATCGGCGCCCCGGCACCGCTCAAGCATCCCCGAGCGCAGCCCCCAACGCAAACCCAAACGCATCCTCAAACAGATCCTGACAAGCTCGCTTTGACACTTTTTTCGACGCTTCTCTCGACCCCTTTCTTCGTCTCCCTTCCGAACCTCTAGACCTTGCGAACCGCTATGAAACACACTGCCCTCAAAGCCCTGGCGCTGGCCAGCTTTATGACCCTGACCACCGGCACCGCCCTGGCTCAAAACGTGGCCATCGTCAACGGCAAAGCCGTGCCCAAGACGCGGCTCGATGCCCTGGCCACACAAATCGAGCGCGCCGGCCGCCCGGTCACGCCCGAGATGCAAAGCCAGCTGCGCGATGAAGTCATCGCCCGCGAGATCTTCATGCAAGAGGCCGACAAACAGGGGCTGGCCCAAAGCGAGGACTTTCGCAACCAGATGGAACTGGCGCGCCAGAGCATCCTGATCCGCGA
>JBILGP010000203.1:0-4522 GCA_044350985.1 Polaromonas sp.
CCATCATCTTGCTGATGGACTGGATGCGACTCTTGTCCTCGTTGGTGACGACCGGCTTGGACGGCTTGCTGGCGGGCATGGGCTGTGGGATGGAAATTTCGGCAATTATATTTCGTATTCCGGAATTGTTGGCCTGTTTGGGCAGGTTCCGCACCGCCGGTACGGGTCGCGCAGCAATCCGTTATCGCGAGGCGCGGCCTTTCTGCTGCGTCATTGCGACGCAGCGGGCCGTGGCGGCCGGTGTCGTTGCACCACGGCCGATGGATTGCTTCGTTCCTCGCAATAACAGGGCGGGGGCGCAATAAGCAAGCTGCGCTCAAGCAGCCTGACACTCGCTCAGGTGCCTCGCAAAAACTGCGCGGCTTCTTGGTCCTTGAAGGGCTGCAGTTGCACGCCATCGCCGAGCTGCTTGGCGTTGGACTGCAGATGGGCCAGCAGAAGCTGGAAAAAAGCGATCCCGGAGGGCATCAGGTCGCGCTGCGGGTTGCGGGTCGCATCGATCATGCGGTGGTAATCGCCAAAGGCCAGCGCCTTGTGGACGGTGCGGGCGTCACCCGCGGCCTGGCAGCTCAGGCTGGGCAGCAGCGAGACGCCCAGACCTGCTGCCACCATGCCCACCAGGGTCGACTGTTGGTCGACCTCAATGAGCGGCAGGCGGGGATGGATCACGCCCAGTACCGGGTCGATCAACTCTCGGATCGCGCCGCGGCGCATGACGATGAACTGCTCGCCCCTTAGGCTGCGCAAGCCGACCTTGTCGCGCTGGGCCAGCGGATGCACGGCGCTGCCCAGCCAGCGCAGGGGGTCTCTGAGCAGCGCAAATCGCTTGAGCTGTTCGTGCTCAGGGCCGCGGGCGACCAGTGCGAAGTCGCCTTGTCCAGACTCGAGCATGGTCAGCAGTTGCGGCACGGAGTGGTCATGCACCTCGATCTGCACGGCTGGGTGGACGGCTGCAAAGGCTTTGACGATGCTCGGCAGCAGCAGTTGGGCGATCGAGGGAATGCTCAGCACACAGACCGAGCCCCGCTGCGCGCTCGACCACATCTGCACGTCTTTGAGCAGCCGCACGTTGGACTCCAGCACCCGCTGCGCGCCTTTGTAAAAGGCCTCGCCCGCGGCGGTGGGCAGCAGCGAGCAGGTGGTGCGCGAGAGCAGTTTGACCCCGGACAGCCTCTCCAGGTTGGCGATGGCCTGGCTCAGCGCGGGTTGGCCCATGTGCAGTTTGACGGCCGCCTTGGCCATCGAGCCGCTGTCGACGGCGGTGACGAATGCATCGAGGTGGCGCAGGTTGAAATAGTTCATTTTTTTCAATGAGTGAATCTGAAAATTCGATTTGATGCATGAATTGAATTTTATTAGCATCGCCAGCCATGAGCCGCTCCAGACTCCCCAAAGCGCCCGTGGGCCGGGCTGACGCCAGGCGTAAAAATGTCTTGTTCATCTCGGTCGATCAATGGCCCGCTTCGCTGCTTGGCTGTGCCGGCCACCCGGTGATTCAAACGCCCACCCTGGATCATCTGGCCCGACTGGGCACCCGCTTCAATCGCGCCTACTCGGAGTCGCCGATTTGCATTCCGGCGCGGCGCTCGATGATGACCGGCTTGAGCCCGCGTGCCCATGGCGATCGCAGCTTCAAGCCGGCGCTGACCATGCCCAAACTGCCGCTGCTGGCGCAGGTCTTTCGCGATGCGGGCTACCAGAGCCAGGCGGTGGGCAAACTCCATGTCTACCCGCCGCGCGATCGCATCGGTTTTGACGATGTCCGTCTGGCCGAAGAGGGGCGCCCCAAGCTCGGCGCGATCGACGACTATGAGGTCTACCTGAGCGAGCAGGGGCATGCGGGCGAGCAGTTCATGCACGGCATGAACAACAACGATTACATGAGCCGGGCCTGGCACTTGCCCGAGGCCTTGCACGTGACCAACTGGATCACGCGTGAGACGGCCAAGGTGATCAAGCGGCGTGATCCAACGCGCCCCTCGTTTTGGCATGTCTCCTACACCCACCCGCATCCGCCCTTGGCACCGCTGCAAGCCTACCTGGACCTGTACCGCGACGTGCCCATCGATATGCCGGTGCGTGCCAGTTGGGACCAGCAGCACAACATCCCGGCTCTGGAGGCCGTGCACCGCTACTGGCAGGTGACCGACCAGCCGCATGTGCACCGGTTGCTGCGGCAGGCGTTTTACGCGCTGTGCACCCATGTCGACCATCAGTTGCGCATCATCTGGGGGACGCTGCGGGAAGAAAATCTGCTCGACGACACCGTTGTTTTGGTGACAGCCGACCACGGCGACATGTTGGGCGATTTTGGCCTGTGGGCCAAGCGGCTGTTTTACGAGGGATCGAGCGCCATTCCCATGATCTTGGTCGGCGCCGCCGGCGACCCGCGGGTGCGAGCCAACCATGTCGACTCGCGACTCGTGGGGCTGCAAGACATCATGCCCACGCTGCTCGATTTGGCCCAGATCCCGATTCCGCAAGGCGTGGAGGGGCTGTCTATGGTGGGCAAGCAGCAGCGCGAGTTTTTCTACGGCGAGTGCCGCGAAGACGATGGCGCCAGCCGCATGCTGCACGATGGGCGCTACAAGCTCATTTGGTATCCAGCTGGCAACCACCTGCAGCTTTTTGATCTTGAGCACGATCCGCTCGAGCAGGTCAATCTGGCTGCGCACGCCGAGCACCAGGCGCGCGTCTCGCGCCTGTCGGGCGAGTTGATCCGGCACCTCAATGGGGATGACCTCCAGTGGGTGCGCAAAGGCCGCCTGATCGGCTACCCCTTTGAATCTGGGCCCTATGTGGCCGATCGGGCCATGTCGGGCCAGCGCGGCCTGCATTTCCCCCAGCCCCCCATGGACCCTGCGGCCACCATGGTGGGCGCACCCTGAGCTATCAACGCATCGATCACCAAGGAGCACATGCCATGAATCAAAGAAGGCTGGTTTTACGCGCGGGCGGCGCGATGTTGGCTGCCCCATGGGCGCTTCAAGCGGGGGCACAGGCCTCGTCCGATCGTCCCATTCGCCTGCTGGTGGGCTTTGCCCCGGGCGGTGCGGTCGACAGTGTGGCCCGCTTGCTGGCCGTGCCCATGGGCGAAATCCTGGGTCAAAGCGTGATCGTGGAGAACCGACCGGGGGCATCGGCCAATATTGCAGCGATGAACCTGGTGCAATCGCCAGCCGATGGGCTGACGGTGCTCATGGGCGCTTTTGCGCACAGCGTCAACCCCGCCTTGATGAAGATCGGCTACGAGCTCTCGGAGTTGCAGCCGCTGCTGCAATTGACGCGCGTGCCCACCATCTTGCTGGTGCACAAAGACAGCCCCTACCGCACGGCGGCCGAACTGGTGGCCGGTGGCCGCGCCAAACCGCAGGGGCTCACTTATGGCTCCGGCGGCAGCGGCACCGCCTCGCATCTGGCCCCTGAGCTGTTTGCCCGGCGCGTGGGTCTGAAGGCCCTGCACGTGCCCTACAAGGGCGGACTGCTGGCCATGCAGGGCGTGATTTCAGGGTCGGTCGATTTCATGTGCGAAAACCCGCAGCCGACCTTCATGTCGCCCGGCTCGCCCATCCGTCCACTGGCGGTGTTTCAGCCGACCCGGCTCAATGAGTTGCCCGACGTGCCGTCGATCACCGAGGCCGGGTTCAATCAGGACCTGACCATCCGGTCGTGGCACGGCTTGTTTGTGCGCAGGGGCACGCCCGATGCGGTGTCGGCGCGGCTGCTCAAGGCCGCGCAAGAGGCCTTGAGCAGGCCGCAAACCAAGGCGCGCATCAACGCCATGGCCATTGAAACCGTGGACAGCAATCCGCAGGCGTTTGCCGCGTTTTTTGCCAGCCAGGTCGACACCTGGGGCCGCGTCATCAAAGAGGCGGGAATCCGCGCAGAATAAGCGCTCGAATCCACCAAGACATCAAGGGGTAGCGTCACTATGAAAATCGGTCTTGTCGGCTTGGGACAAATGGGCTCGGCCATGGCCAAGCGCTTGCTGGCGCAGGGCCATGCGCTGACGGTTTACAACCGCAGCGCCGGCCCAGCGGCTCAATTTGCCGCCATGGGCGCGGCCGTGGCGCCCGACCTCAAAACACTGGCGGCCACGGTCGACATCGTGTTCACGGTGGTCTCGGACAGCGCCGATGTGGAGGCTGTCGTTTTAGGGCAGGGCGGTTTGCTCTCGGGCGCGCATGCCGACACCCTGATCGTCGACTGCAGCACCATCGATCCGCAGGTGTCCCTGAAGGTGGGCGATGCAGTGCGACAGGCCGGTTTTGCGATGATGGACGCGCCCATCGGGGGGCGCCCGGCGCAGGCCGAGCAGGGCAAGCTGACCTTCATGGTCGGCGCGCTGGCGCAAGATCTTGAGCGCGTGCGGCCCGTGCTTGAGCAACTGGGCTCGCGCGTGGTGTTTTGCGGTGCGCCGTCCATGGGCATCACCATGAAGGTGGTCAACAACCTGCTGAGCCAGTCGATCCAGCTGATGGACCTCGAAGCCATGGCTTTGGGCATGAAGGCGGGGCTGCAG
>JBILGP010000204.1:0-4521 GCA_044350985.1 Polaromonas sp.
CATCTCCAATGTGTTCTACCAGGACCTGGGTTTTTCCAAGGTCGAGATCGCCAATGCGGTCAAGACCTTCGGCGTGGTGGTGAGCATCGTCGGCGGCTTTTGGGGCGGTTTGCTGGCCACGCGGCTGGGGGTGATGCGCTCGCTGTTTTGGGGCGCGGTGCTGTCGGCCCTGACCAACCTGGGTTTTGTCTGGCTGGCCTACGCCGGCCATGATGTGCTGGGCATGTACGCGGTGGTGGCGGCCGACAACCTGGCCGCCGGCTTTGCCAGCGCTGCCTTTGTGGCGTTTCTCTCGAGCCTGACCAACGTGTCGTTCACCGCGGTCCAGTATGCGATCTTCAGCTCGCTCATGACCTTGCTGCCCAAGACACTGGGCGGCTATTCGGGTGCCATGGTCGATGCGCTGGGTTATCCGGCTTTTTTCGTGCTCACCACGGCGCTGGGTTTGCCGGTGCTGCTGCTGGTGATCTGGGCCAGCCGGCGCCTTGAGGTCCGCGGCGCCCAGCCGGCATGACTTCACACAACTTTACCTGCGCCAGCCAAGCGCTTGACCGAGCGCGTCGACACTTGCGCCCATGACCTTGCCCCGGCTGCTGCTCATCGATGACGACGTCCGGCTCGCGGCCATGGTGGTCGACTACCTCAAGGCCGCCGGTTACGCGCTCGACCATGCCAGCAATGGCGAGCAGGCGCTGGCCCGGCTTGCGCAGGAGGTGCCGCAACTGGTGATTCTGGACTGGATGCTGCCCGGCCTCGACGGCCTGGAGGTCTGCCGGCGCATCCGCATGCTGCCCGGTGCGGCGGCCCGGGTGCCGGTTCTCATGCTCTCGGCCAAGGGCGATCCGATGGACCGCATCATCGGACTGGAGATGGGCGCAGACGATTACCTGCCCAAGCCTTTTGAGCCGCGCGAGTTGCTCGCGCGCATCCGGGCGGTGCTGCGCCGCCCGATGTCCACGGATCTGCCCGCAGATCTGCCCACCGACCGCAGCGCGCCCGAGCGAGCGCCGCTTCGTTTTGGTGGGCTGGAGATTGACCGCGACGCGCGCACGGTCAGCGTCGACAGCCGCCCCTGCGAGTTGACGGCCTACCAGTTTGACTTGCTGCTGGTGCTGGCCGAGCGCGCCGGCCGGGTGCTCTCGCGCGAGCAGATCATGGAGGCCGTGCGCGGGCGCGAGCTGGAGGCCTTTGACCGCTCGATCGATGTGCACATGGGGCGCATCCGTCAGGCGATCGAGGCCGACCCCAAGGCGCCGCGGCGCATTTTGACGGTGCGTGGAGTGGGCTATGTGTTTGCCAAGCAGCAAGACTGAGCCCGCAGCCGGCAGCAGGCCGCTTGGGCGGGCAGTCGCACGCCCTGAGGCCCGGCCATGAACGCGCTCGGTTCACGCCTTTATTTGCGCATCTGGCTGGCTGTCGTGGCGGCGGTGGCGGTGATCACTTTGGCGGTGGGCTGGGCCTGGCGTGTCTCGCGCGAGGCCGCGCCGCGCGAAGTGCCGGTGCGTGAGTTGCTGCTGCGCAACTCGGCCGGCGAGGTCATCGGGCGGGCCGAGGTGCCGGTTGGACCTCGCGGCGGGCGTGCGCTGGTGGTCGATGTGCAGACCCTCGATGGCCAGCAACTGCAGGTGGAGTTGTCGCGCCCGGCCCGGCCGCCCGCAGGGCCGCATGGGGCCGAGCGTGGTGAGCGCGGCTTGGGCGGACCCATGATGGGCTGGCGCCCGCCGATGAATTTTTTTTGGCTGCTCGCGCTGGTGGCGCTGGCCGTGGCCCTGGGTGCCTACCCGGTCATCCGGCGCCTGACCAAGCGGCTGGAGGGCTTGCAAAGCTCGGTTGAGCGTTGGGGCCGCGGTGATTTGAGCGCCCGCGTGACGGTGCAGGGCGATGACGAGGTGGCTTTTCTGGCCGAACGCTTCAACCAGGCCGCCGAGCGCATCGAGCAGCTGCTCAATTCGCACAAATCCCTGCTCGCCAATGCCTCCCATGAATTGCGCTCGCCGCTGGCGCGTATCCGCATGAGTCTGGAACTCATGGGCCGCGGTGCCAGCGATCCGGCTGTGCTGCGTCAGGAGATCGAGCGCAACATCCGCGAGCTCGATCAGTTGATCGACGAGATCTTGCTGGCCAGCCGGCTTGACTTGCAGCAAGGCCAGGCCGAGCCCATGGAAGAGCTCGACCTGATGGGCCTGGCGGCCGAGGAATGCGCCCGCACCGGCGCGCAGTTGCACACGCCTGAGGCCGCCGCCGGCCTGCTGGTGCACGGCTGGCCGCGGCTGCTGCGCCGTCTGCTGCGCAATTTGCTGGAAAACGCGCACCGCCATGGTGCTGGCGAGGTCAGCATGACGCTGCGCACCGATGGCCCGCAGTTGTTGGTCTGGGTCGACGATGCGGGGCCGGGCGTTCCCGTGGCGAAGCGTCAGCGCATCTTCGAGCCTTTTTATCGGCTGCCCGGTGCCAGCGAGCACGCCGGTGGCGTGGGCTTGGGGCTGGCCTTGGTCAAGACGATTGCCGAGCGCCACGGCGGGCGCATCAGCTGCGAGGAGCGGCCCGGCGGCGGTGCCCGCTTTGTGCTGAGCCTGCCCCGCCTGAGCGCAGCGGCGCCGCACTGATGCGCTGGGCTGATGCGCTGGGCTGATGCGCTGGGCCTGCTTTTTCGCGGCGCTCAGACCGGCCCTTGGGCGGTTCGGTGCTCGGCCGGGCGCCAGTGGTTCAGCAAAGACTCGAACTGCTCAATCGGTAGCGCGGGGCTAAAGACAAAGCCCTGGTAGGCCTGGCAGCCCAGGCGGGCCAGCAGATCGCGCTGGGCCCGCGTCTCCACCCCTTCGGCCAGTACCTGCAAACCCAGGTCGGCGGCCAGCTCGATGATGGTGCGTGCAATGGCCGCATCACGCGCGTCCTCGATCATGTCCTTGACGAAGCTGCGATCGATTTTCAGGCGTTGCAAAGGCATGTGCTTGAGGCACGACAGCGCCGAGTAGCCCATGCCGAAGTCGTCGATGGCCAGGCCCAGACCGGCTTGGCGCAGCGCCTGCATGCGCGCGATGGTGCCGCTCAGGTCGGTGGCCAGCAGGCTCTCGGTGATCTCGAGCTCCAGAAGGCGCGGATCGATCCGGTGATGCGCCACGCACTGGAGCACTTGTTCGACGAATTGCGGCTGCAAAAACTGGCGCGCACTGACGTTGACCGACAAGCGCAGATCGCGCCTGCCGGGCTGCGTCGACCAGCGCGCGAGCTGCTCGCACGCTTGCTCGAGCACCCACTGGCCCAGCGGCAAAATCAGTCCACTTTCTTCGGCTTGGGCGATGAAGCCGTCGGGCCCGCGCAGGCCGTCCGGATGGGCCCAGCGCAGCAGCGCTTCAGCGCCGGTGATGCAGCCGCTGGCCTGCACCTGAGGCTGGTAGTGCAGGACAAATTGCCGCTCGCGCAGGCCTTCGCGCAGCGCCGCTGTCAAGGCCGCCTTGGCCGACGCGGCCGCCTGCATCTGCGGGTCAAAGAAGCACAGGGTGTTGCGGCCGGCGGCCTTGGCCTGGTACATCGCCAGATCGGCCTGCTTGAGCCAGTCGGCCAGGCCCTGTTCATGGTCGTGCAACAGGGTCACACCAATGCTGCAGGTGCCGTGGTAGGGCTGGCCGGCAAGCTCGTAGGGCTGAGCCAGCGCGCCCAGGATGCGCTCGGCCACCTCCTGGGCGCGCTGGCCGGCAGCCTGTCTGCCGTGCTGGAGCACCGGCATCATGACCACCACGAACTCATCGCCACCCAGCCGCGCCACGGTATCGCTCGGGCCCACGCACTTGCGCAGGCGATCGGCCACCTGCTGCAGCAGCAGATCGCCTCGGTCGTGCCCCAGCGTGTCATTGAGCAGCTTGAAGTGGTCCAGGTCGATGAACATCAGCACGCCTGTGGCGTTGCGGTCGTTGGTGCGCTGCAGCGCCGACTCGAGCCGCCGCATCAGCAACTGCCGGTTGGGCAGATCGGTCAATGGGTCGTAGAAGGCCAGGTGCTCGATGGCATCGTCCTGCGCCTTGCGCGCCGTGATGTCGCGCCCGACCGTCACCCAGTGGCAGATGCCGCGCGGCGACTCGTCGATCGGCACCACCTCGAGCTCGACCCAGAAGATCTCGCCGGTTTTCTTGTAATGAATCAACTCGCTGCGCACGGCCTGCCACTGACCCATGGCGCGGGTGATGCGATCGAGCGCATCGACCTGCGTCAGCGGGCCTTGGAGCAAGCTCGGGTGGCGCCCAATCACCTCTTGGCTGCTATATCCGGTCAGTCGGCTAAAGGCCTGGTTGACGAACACGATGCGCGCGGGCTGGCCGCTGCGCTGCTCGGTGATCAGCACCGTGTCATTGAGCCGGGCGATGCAGGTGTGCAGCAGCAGTAACTGCTCCTGAATTTGGTGGCGCTGACTGACGTCGTGCAGGTGCAGCGCCAGACCCTCGTCAAACGGGTACAGGCGCACCTCGATCCACTTGTCCAGCGCTTCGAGATAGGCCTCGAACTCGGCGGGCTCACCGCTGTCCA
>JBILGP010000205.1:0-4513 GCA_044350985.1 Polaromonas sp.
ATCGAGGCCGACTGGCCCGACACCTGGCGCGTGCACCGCTATGTCAACGGGCAGGGCCCTGACCGCAGCGCCGAGGAGGCGCTGGGCGGCTTCGAGCGCTTTCCGGCCTGGATGTGGCGCAATGTCGAGATGGCGCAATTCATCGAATGGCTGCGCAACCACAACCTGAGCAGCGGCTCGGCTGTGGGCATTTACGGCCTGGACCTCTACAGCCTGTTTCGCTCGATGGCGCAGGTGCTCGACTACCTCGATCGCACCGATCCGGCCGCAGCGCAGCGGGCTCGCGCACGCTATGCCTGCTTCGATCACGTGCGCGAGAACGCGCAGGACTACGGCTACCGCGCCAGCATGGGCTGGGGCCGAAGCTGCGAGGACGAGGTCATCGCCCAGCTGCGCGAGCTCGCTGAGCGCGCCCCCGCCGGCAGCACAGGCCCAGAGCGCGACGAGCAGTTTCATGCGCAGCAAAACGCCCGCCTGGTGCGCAATGCCGAGGCCTACTACCGCAGCATGTTTGGCGGCCGGGTCAACGCCTGGAATCTGCGCGACAGCCACATGCTGCAGACCGTGCAGGCCATTGAGCACCATCTCGGTGGCATCACCCCGGCAGCGCCGCGGCTGGCCATCTGGGCGCACAACTCGCACCTGGGCGATGCCAGCGCGACCGAAATGGGCGAACGGGGCGAATGGAATTTGGGCCAATTGCTGCGCCAGCACTACGGCGCGGCGGTCTTTAATTTAGGCATGAGCACCTACAGTGGCACCGTGACGGCCGCCGACGACTGGGACGAGCCAGCGCGACGCAAACACGTTCGTCCGGGGCTGGAGGGCAGTTGGGAGTCGCTGCTGCACCACAGCGAGGCCGACCGCTTCATCGTGATGCTGCGCGGCAACCCGGCGCTGACGCAACTGACGCAAGCGCCGCGGCTGCAGCGGGCCATCGGCGTGATCTACCGACCGCAGACCGAGCGGCACAGCCACTACTTCATGACCCGGCTGCCCCAGCAGTTCGATGCATTGCTGCACATCGACCACAGCCACGCGCTCGAGCCGCTCGATCGGCAGGCGCCATGGGTCAGCGGCGAAGTGCCGGAGACCTACCCTTCTGGAATGTAAGCCGCAGCGGGGCCTGCTTCAGGCCGGCCAGTTGCGGTCGCTGGCTTGGGCCTGTCGCACCCCTTGCGCGCCAGAGCGCAGATCGCCCATCTGGCGCTCATCGCTGCGGCCGGGCGGGCGGCTTGAAGACGTGCGGGCGGCCTGTCCGATGGCAGGCCCCTGGTCGTCGGGCAGTTGTCCACGCTGGACGATGTGCCGGGCGACTTGCTTGAACAAGCTTGGGTCAGTCATGCTGAAGTCAATGCGAAAAGTCCACCTGCCGCGCGGCGCAAGGCCTGGCAGCAAAACCGACGATCTGGAGGCCAAGGCCAAGAAACCGGCACAGACCCCAAACACGCCGCGGCGCAGTTTAGGGGCGAAATTCGCACCGCAATGTCAAAAAGGTGTAATGGGCGACAAGTTCAGTCAACTGAACCGCAAAAGCCCCTACCGACCCTGTGATCGCACCCAAGCCCATCGTCGCGAGGAACGAGGCGATCTATCGCCGGTCATGCAAAGACATGGATTGCCACGGCGCTGCGCGCCTCGCAATGACGCGGCAGTGGGGTCATTGCGACCTCGGCCCCTGCATTGCCCTCCCGCCCTGTCATCGCGAGGAACGAAGCGATCCATCAGCCGTCGCACGACAAGCTGGGTTCAATGGAAATCACGGCTTTCAATGCTGAGTTCGCCCAACCAGCCGCTGAGGTCCTGCAGTCGCCGGGCCACCAGATTGCGCACCGGGCCGTGGCCTGCCGGCCCCTCTGGTTCGCCCTCGCGTTGCCACAGGCCCCAGACGGCCAGCAGGCGAGAGTCGAGCAGGTCGCGGCGCTGGCGCTCGCGCAAGGCGCGACCGACGATCACATTGACCGAACCGGTTTCGTCTTCCAAAGTCACAAACATCACCCCTTTGGCCGTCGAAGGCTGCTGGCGCACGGTGACGATGCCGCAGGCGGCCAGGCGGCGGCCGCCGGGCAAGGCGTCGAGTTCACGGGCCGCCAGCAGGCCACGCTGAGCCAAGCGTTCGCGCAGCAGGGCCAGCGGATGACGGCGCAGGCTCAGGCCGAGGGCGCGGTAGTCGCTGGCAATGTCCTGCCCCTCGGGCATGGGGGCAAGCGCCAAGGCGGCCTCGTGCACCGGCGCCTGGCGCAGCAAGGGCGGCGGCCGGTGCAGGGCCAGCGCGGCCCAGGTTTGCTGACGCCGGTGGCCTGCCAGAGGGGCCAGCGCATCGGCCGCAGCCAGCGCGTCCAGATCGCGCCGGCCCAGCTCGGCGCGTCGGGCCAGGTCTTGAGTGCTCTCAAAGGGCGCCAGCCGGCGCGCCTGCTCGATGCGCTGCGCCGCCGCCTCGGACAGGTGCGACACCAGACGCAGGCCCAGCCGCACCGCCGGCTGCTCCAGCCCGAAAGGCCCAGCCCACTCGGACGCAAGCGGCTCAAGCGTGCAATCCCAGCGGCTGAGCGTGACATCGACCGGCCGCACCTGCACCTGATGCCGCCGCGCGTCCTGCACCAGCTGCGAGGGCGAATAAAAACCCAGCGGCTGCGAATTGAGCATCGCGGCCAAAAAGCAGGCTGGCTCATGGCGCTTGAGCCAGCAGCTCACGTAGACCAGCTTGGCAAAGCTGGCGGCGTGGCTTTCGGGAAAGCCGTATTCGCCAAAGCCTTCGATCTGGCTGAAGATGCGCTGGGCAAAGTCGGGCGCATAGCCTTTGTCCACCATGCGCCCGATCAGGCGCTGGCGAAACGGATCGAGCCCGCCCTTGCGCTTCCAGGCGGCCATGGCGCGGCGCAACTGATCGGCCTCGCCGGCGCTGAAGTCGGCAGCGATCATGGCAATTTGCATGACCTGCTCCTGAAAGATCGGCACGCCCAGGGTGCGACCGAGCGCCGCATCAAGCTCGGGATGCTCGCAGGGTTCGGCCCATTGGCCCGAGCCGGCACGCTGCCTTTGCCGGCGCTCCAGATAGGGATGGACCATGCCGCCTTGAATCGGCCCGGGCCGCACGATGGCCACCTGCACCACCAGGTCGTAGTAGCAGCGCGGCTTCAGGCGCGGCAGCATCCCCATCTGGGCGCGGCTTTCGATCTGGAACACGCCCACGGTGTCGGCCGCGCAGATCATGTCGTAAGTCGGCCCATCGTCCGCGGGAATCTGGTGCATCTGCAGATCGCTGGCGCGCCAGGTGTTGCGCAGGTGCAGACAGCGGGCAATGGCCGACAGCATGCCCAGGGCCAGCACATCGACCTTCATCAAGCCCACGGCCTGCAGATCGTCCTTGTCCCACTGGATCACATAGCGGCCGGCCATGGCCGCGGGCTGCACCGGCACCAGCCGGGTGAGCTTGCCCTGTGTGAGGACAAAGCCGCCCACGTGCTGCCCCAGGTGGCGCGGCATGCCCAGCAACTGGCGCGACAGCTCAAGCCACTGGCGCACGCAGCCCGATTCGGGATCGAGACCGACCGACTCGGGCAGGGGCAGCTCGGGCTGCTCGATGCAGCGCGGATCGTGCGCGAGCGCCTCGATCTGCGCCTGGGCCAGCCCCAGGGCCTTGCCCACATCGCGCACCGCGCTGCGGGCCCGGTAGCGAATGACGGTGGCCGCAATGGCCGCGCGCTCGTGGCCGTACTTGCCATAGATGTAGGCGATGACCTCCTCGCGCCGCTGGTGCTCAAAGTCCACGTCAATGTCTGGCGGCTCGAGCCGTTCGCGGCTGATGAAGCGCTCGAACAGCAACTGGCTTTCGGCCGGGTCGATGGCGGTGATGCCCAGGGCGTAGCAGACCGCCGAATTGGCGGCCGAGCCGCGGCCTTGGCACAAGATGCCGCGCGAGCGGGCGAAGCGCACGATGTCGTAGACGGTGATGAAGTACATCTCGTAGCGCAGCTCGGCAATCAGGGCCAGCTCATGCGTCACCTGCTGCGCCACCGCCGCCGGCGCGCCTTGCGGGTAGCGCTCGCGCAGGCCTTGCTGCGTGAGCCTATGGAGCCACTGCAAAGGCGTGTGGCCGGCCGGCACGGTGTCTTGCTGCGGGTAGGCGTAATGCGCGCGGATTTCACCGAGGCCAAACCGACATCGGCTGGCCACCACCTGCGTGGCTGCCAGCGCCGCAGGCGGGTAGATTTCGGCCAGGCGCACGCGGGCGCGCAAATGCGACTGCGCGTTGGCGCGCAGCGCACGACCGGCCTGGCGCACGGTGCAGCCCAGGCCAATGGCGGTCATGACATCGTGCAGCGGCTTGCGCGAGCGCACATGCATGAGCACGCCGCCAGCGGCCAGCAGCGCCACGCCGGTGCGCTCAGACAGGCGCTCGAGCTGCTCAAGGCGCAGCACATCGTCGAGCCCCTGGTGCAGCTCCAGCGCCAGCCACAGATGCCCCCCCCAGAGGGCGCGGGCCCAGCGCAGCAAGGCCTCGAGCGCCGGC
>JBILGP010000206.1:0-4507 GCA_044350985.1 Polaromonas sp.
GGCCCTGGCCGAGGGCCAGCCGCTGTCGAATTTGCGCGCCGCACTGGTTCAAGCCCAGAGCATTTGAGCGCGACTGCTCTGACTGCGTCATCGCGGCCGCGCTGTGATCCCGTCATTGCGAGCGCAGCGTGGCAATCCATGACTTTGCACGGACGGCCGATCGATCGCTTCGTTCCTCGCGATGACGCAGGAGTGGTGCTCAGGCCGCGCCCGGGTCATTGTCGGTCGCGCACCCAACCTCCGTCATTGCGAGTCGCGCAGCGACGTGGCAATCCACGCTTTTGCGTCAAGGCCCATGGATCGCTTCGTTCCTCGCGATGACGCAGCGGTGGTGCTCAGGCCGCGCCCGAGTCATTGTCGGTCGCGCACCCAACCCCCGTCATTGCGAGTCGCGCAGCGACGTGGCAATCCATGCTTTTGCGTCAAGGCCCATGGATCGCTTCGTTCCTCGCGATGACGCAGCGGTGGTGCTCAGGCCGGGCCCGAGTCATTGTCAGTCGCGCACCCAACCCCCGTCATTGCGAGTCGCGCAGCGACGTGGCAATCCACGCTTTTGCGTCAAGGCCCATGGATCGCTTCGTTCCTGGCGATGACGCAGTGGTGGTGCTCGGGCCGCGCTCAAGTCATTGTCAGTCGGGCATCGAACCCCCGTCATTGCGAGTCGCGCAGCGACGTGGCAATCCATGTATTTGTGCGACGGCCATGGATCGCTTCGTTCCTCGCGATCAAAGGGCAGCGTCTCGACATGACGCAGCCTTTTCTCCGCGGGCCTAAGCTAAAAAGAATTCGTCGAACAGGGCCAACAGGCTGGGCTGCTCGAGGGCGAATCGGGTTCGGTTGATGAAGTAGGCCTCGCAGGCCACGGCAAAGAACTCGGCCGGTGCGGTGGCGGCGTAGGGGTCCAGCCAAGGCGTGGGGCCGCCGAAGCGCTCGGCTTTTGCCAGAGCTTCGGTGTAGTCGTCAAAGGCCTCTTGCATGACCGCCGGCCAGCGCCGCGCCAGTGAACTCGAGCGCAGGGGTGGACAGCCGTCGGCTGTGCCGTCGCGCATGTCGAGCTTGTGCACGAATTCATGGATCACCACGTTGTAGCCTGTCTGTGGGCAGGCCTGCTGCACATCTTGCCAGCTCAGAGTGACCGGGCCACCGGGCATGGCTTCGCCGCTGAGTTCTTCGCGGTAGTGGTGCACCACGCCCGCCTCGTCGTGCAACTGGCGGGGAGCGAGCATGGCGCCCGGATGGACCACGATGCCCTGAAAGTCGTCGTACCAATGCAATCCGAGCTTGAGCACCGGCAAGCAGGCCTGCGCAGCGATGGCCACGGCCATTTCATCGGTGATGACCAGACCATGTGCGCCGCTAAATTGTTTGCTGTGCAGAAATTGCGCGCTGGCCTGGCGCAGGGCCTCTTGGTCGGCTTGGCTGCGCTCCATCAAAAACGGGTACTGCACCAAGGTGGCCTCCCACAACGCCTCGGGTATGGGCGTTGGGGCGCGGCCCAGGCTTTTGAGGCGCTGCCACCAGTGCATCATGAGGGTGTGACTCAAGCGGCCGCGATCTTCACAGCAGCGACAGGCGCTGCAGCACGCAGTCACCTTGCGCCGTGACGGTCATGCGCAGCACCTGGGCGCGCTGCGCATCCCAGTCGCTGAGCACTTCGCGGGCCAGGCCGTCACCGAGTTCGTGTCGCGCCGGCCGGTGGGTGTGGCCGTGGATCAGGGTGTGGGCCTGGGCGTCTTGCAGCGCCTGGCGGGCGGCCTGGGCGTCGACTTCGGCGTAACCTTCGCCCCGTGCCCAACGCTGCGCCTGCTGCTGCTGGCTTTGGGCGCGCAACTGACGCGCGATGTCCTGCCGCTGGGCCAGTGGCTTGCCCATAAACGCCTGCTGCCAGGGCTCGCTGCGCACTTGGGCGCGAAACTCAAGGTAGCTGTGGTCTTCCAGGCACAGTGCGTCGCCGTGCGCAAGCAGCCAGCGCTGGCCGCCGACGGTGAGCACGCAAGGGTCGTCCAGCAAGCGGCCCTGGCAGTGTGCGAGAAACTGCGGCCCGAGCAGGAAGTCGCGGTTGCCGTGCATGAAAAAAAGCGCCAGCCGCTGGCCGCAGGCGCGCAGCACCTGCGCGCACTCGGTGGCAAACGTTTGGTTTGGGGCATCAAGCTGGTCGTCACCCACCCACACCTCAAACAGGTCGCCCAAAATGAACAGGGCATCGGCCGGTGTGCACGCCATGTAGTGACGCCAGACCTCCACGGTCTGCGCATCGCCGGCGTGCAGGTGCAAGTCAGAGATGAAGTCCAGCGTGCGCCATGGCTCGGGCGCATGGATTTCCCGCAGGCCCGCTGTCACGCTGCCCGCCCCGTTCAGGCCAGTACCTGGGCCTTCTCGATGACCACGTCTTGCTCGGGCACGTCGTCGTGAAAGCCGCGCCGGCCGGTGGGGCTGGCGGCGATGCGGTCGACCACTTCGGTGCCTTCGATGACCTTGCCAAACACGGCGTAGCCCCAGCCCGAGGGCGTCGGCGCGCTGTGGTTGAGGAAGTCGTTGTCGGCGGTGTTGATGAAGAACTGTGCGGTGGCCGAATGCGGCGCGCTCGTGCGGGCCATGGCCAGCGTGTAGTGGTCGTTCTTCAGGCCGTTGTTGGCCTCGTTTTCAATCGCTTCGTCGGTCGGTTTTTGCTTCATGCCCACCGCGAAGCCGCCGCCTTGGACCATGAAGCCCGGGATCACCCGGTGGAACACAGTGCCGTCGTAGTGGCCCTTGTTGACGTAGTGCAAAAAGTTGGCCGCGCTCTTGGGCGCCTTCTCGGCGTCGAGCTCGACGGTGATGGAGCCCAGGTTGGCGATGTGGAGTTGGACTTTTGGGTTGCTCATGGTGTTAGCGTATTTCTGTTGCTGAGACGATGACCACCGGCGCGCGGGGCACATCGGTGGGGAAGGGGCCGCCGGCGCCGGTGGGCTTGGACTTGATCTTGCTGACGACATCGAGCCCGCTGACAACCTTGCCAAAGGCCACATAGCCAAACAGTTGCGGCGCGGCCAGCAAGTTGGCACGGGGCACATTTTCGAACACCCGCCCCTGGTACTCGAAGCGCGGCACCGGATCGCCCGGTGGGATGGGTGTCGGGTTGAGGAAGTCGTTGTCTTTGACGTTGATAAAGAACTGCGCCGTGGCTGAATTGGGGTCGTTGGTGCGGGCCATCGCGATCGTGCCATTGACGTTGAGCGGGCCGCCGCGGGCCAGCGCCTCTCGGCCCTCGTGGGCAATGGGCGCTCGCGTCGGTTTTTGCCGGTACTGCGCATCAAAGCCGCCGCCTTGGATCATGAAGCTTTCAATCACCCGATGAAAGATGGTGCCGTCGTAGTGCTTGTCGCGCACATACTGCAGAAAGTTCTCAACGGTTTTGGGCGCCTTGTCTGGGTAGACCTCGACCACGAACTCACCGTCGCTGGTGACAAAGCGCACCCGTGGCGAATTTTGCGCATGGGCCAGGGCGCTGGCCAGGCTGGCGGTGGCCAGCAGGCCCACGAGAAACAGTCGTCTGAGTGATGGAGCAGCGGTCATGGGGTTGTGGCGCAGGGGCTAGAGCAAAGTCAAGAGCAAATGCAAGAGGCGGGGCAACGGTAAGGACTTAGGGCTGAGACGGCTTTTGTCCGAGCTGGCGCAGCAAGTCGAGCTTGGGCGCAATGCGCTGGCGGCTCGGTTCGAGTTGCAGGGCCTTGGCATAGGAGCGAGCGGCCAACTGGGCCAGCACATCGCCCAGGTTCTCGTGCGCGGTGGCGTAGGCCGAATCGTTGCGCAGGGCCATCTCGAGCGCGGCACGGGCTTGTTCGAGCTCGTTGCGGGCGGCCAGCAGCACGGCCAGGTTGTTGTAGGGCTCGGGCAGCTCGGGGAAGTCCTGGGTCAGGGCCACCAGCATTTTTTCGGCTTCATCCTTGCGGTCGAGCTCGGCCAGGATGCCCGCGCGCATGAAACGCATTTGCGGATCGCGCGGTTTGCCGGCCAAGTGGGCTTCGGCTCGGGCCAGCGCCTGCTGCATCTGCCCATTTCGGCTCAGGCGGTTGACCTCCAGGTATTCGTCGGCGCGCGCCGGTGCGGGGGCGATGAGCAGGGCGCTCAGCAAGCCCGACACCAGGGCCAACACAGCGACCTTTGGCCTGATCTTTTGCTTGCCTGTGGCCCTGGCCGCGATCCTGGGCTCGCTCACAGCCGCGGTGGGCAGTTCACCCTGGGGCTGGCGGGCCGACGATGGACGGGCGAGGCTCATGGAGAAACGCGGTGTTGGCGGGAGGTGGTGACCGGGAGCGGTGATCGGCAGTGGGCAAGGCGGCGCGAGGAGTGCTCGCGCCGGGCGCCGGCGAACAAATAAATTTGGCGCCGTTGGGGCTTGCCATCTTGACGGATGATTGTAGCGGAGGGGTATAGTTGCTTCCACTGGCCCTGTCTGCGCTTTGAACGGGTCACGCGACCTGTCACCTTGAGCGCGCGCCGTCTGACCCAACGCCCGTCTTTCCCA
>JBILGP010000207.1:0-4480 GCA_044350985.1 Polaromonas sp.
GGCCGCCGCGTGGGGGCAGCACCGCCTCGACAGCCGAGCCATAGAGCAAGGCCCCGACCCGGTTGCCTTCGCGCGTGAGCAGGCGCGCCACGGCCGTCACGAAATCGCGGCTCAGATGGTTTTTGCGGCGCGTGCCCGAGCCAAAGTCCACCGAGCCGCTGAGGTCCAGCAAAAACCAAGCGGTCATTTCGCGGTCTTCGGTGTAGATGCGCACATGCGGCTGATCGAGCCGGGCGGTCAGGTTCCAGTCGATATGCCGGACATCGTCTTGGGCCTGGTACTCGCGCAGGTCGGCCAGGTCCAGCCCCTGGCCGCGCATCAAGGTGCGGTGGTGGCCCTGCAGCAGGCCGTCAAGACGGCGCAGCACCGTCCACTCGAGCCTTCGCAGCACCGCCTGGGCATCAGAGCGCTCACCCGCATCGGCCTCGGCCGGCGGCGGCTGCTGCTGCTCGCCAGCGAACCATTTACGCAGCCAGTTTTTCATGCTCGAGGGGTTTGGCTGGCGCTGCAATTTTGGCCATGATGCGCTCGATCACTGCATCGCTGCTCATGCCCTCCGACAGGGCCTCATAGGACAGAACGAGGCGATGGCGCAGCACATCGGGCACCAGATCGACCATGTCCTCGGGCAAGACATAGCCGCGCCCGCGCAGCAAGGCCAGGGCGCGAGCCCCCTCGGTCAGGGCGATGGTGGCGCGCGGGCTCGCGCCGTAGGTGATCAGGCGCTTGAGATCGGCCAGATCATGGCGCTCGGGATGGCGCGTGGCCGAGACCAGCCTGACGGCGTACTGCAGCAAGCTGGGGTCGACATAGACCTGGCGGCACTGCGCCTGCAGCGCGGCCAGTTGCTCGATGCTGGCCACCGCGGTCACATCGATGCGCGGGCCGATCACCCGCTCGACGATGACGTACTCTTCCTCGTCGCTGGGGTAGTCGACCAGCACCTTCATCATGAAGCGATCGACCTGTGCCTCGGGCAGCGGGTAGGTGCCCTCGGTCTCGATCGGGTTTTGCGTGGCCATCACCAAAAAAGGCCGTGGCACAGGATGGGTCTGCCCGGCAATCGTGACCTGGCGCTCTTGCATGACCTCCAGCAGCGCGCTTTGCACCTTGGCCGGCGCGCGGTTGATCTCGTCGGCCAGCAAGAGGTTGGCAAACACCGGGCCCAAGGCGGTGCTGAAGTCGCCGGTTTTCTGGTTGTAAATGCGTGTGCCCACCAGATCGGCCGGCACCAGGTCGGGCGTGAATTGGATGCGCTTGAACTGGCCGCGCAGCGTCTCGGCCAGGGTCTTGACCGTCAGCGTCTTGGCCAGGCCCGGCACCCCCTCGACCAGTAGGTGGCCTTGGGCCAAGATGGCAATCATCACGCGTTCGAGGAACCGGTCTTGCCCGACCACCACGCGCTTGACTTCGTAGAGGATTTTTTCCATCAACTGGGCGGTCTGAGCAGGTTCTGGCGTCGAGGGGTTCATGCGCGTTCCAAACAAGGGCTAAGCAAGATTCAAAAGGGCGACAGGCCGACGGCCGAGGCGGCGTTTTCGATGGGCACCGCAAAGCCGATGCCGATGAAGGTGCGTTGCTGAGAAGGGTTGTAGATGGCGGTCACGATGCCCACCACCTGCCCGTCCATGGTCACCAGCGGACCTCCGGAGTTGCCCGGGTTGGCCGCCGCATCAAACTGGATCAGGTTGCGCATTTCGTGCTGGCCCTCGGGCGAGCGAAAGGCGCGCTGCAGGCCCGAGACGACGCCGGCCGAGGCCGACGGTCCGATGCCAAAAGGAAAGCCGACGGCCAGCACCTCATCGCCCGGGGCCAGGTCGCTGGTCGAGCGCAGGGTCGCGGCGGTCAGGTCGTCGGGGATCTTGTGCGCTTGCAGCACCGCCAGATCGTTTTCAGGCTGCGCGCCGGTCACGCTGGCAGTGGTCTGCAAGCCGTCGGCAAACTCGATGCGGATCACGGTTGCGCCCTGCACCACGTGCAAATTGGTCAAGATGATGCCCTTGTCGACGATGACCACGCCGGTGCCCACGCTGCGCTGGACCAACTCGCCGCTTTTCTTGTCGGTGTCAAAGCCGGTGACGCGCACCACCGATGGCGCGATCGCCTCGAAGGCTTGGGCCGCCTTGGAGGGCAACTGCACCGTCTCGAGCGTCTTGAGCACCGCGCCGTCGATGTCTTTTTGCGTCAGTGCCTGCGGAATCTGGCCGCCCAGCGCCAGCAAGCTCGCCAGCGTGCTGGCCGCCAGCAGGCCGATCACGGCCCAAAGCAGGCGAGGGTCATAGGGGTTGATGGCGCGCAGCCAGCGGCGCGGGCCCCTGGCCGGGGCGATCGGCGCTGACTCTGGCGCAGGCGGCAAGGCCGCGCCGGCGCGTGAGCTGCTGTAGAGCGCCGACCGTTTCACGGATCCCCCTGCTGAGCGCCTGGGGCCAGGCCAGTCCGACCCGGGTCCGGCGGCGGGTGCCCGCACGCAGACTTAATAAATTGCGTCGCCAATCGTTCTGACAAAGCCACGGCTTGCGAGAGTGAGGTTGGGGTCCAGGTCGGCGTCAAACCTCAACCAGCCGGCGCCGGCAGACGATTTGAACGCATCGACGGTATCACGTTCGCGCCTCTTTTGCATCCCGCCTGAGCAGCGGCTCGGTGGGTTTGAGGCATCATTGCATGTTGGTCGGGGCCGCGGCGCGAGGCGGCCTGATGCGAAGGCCTGCTACGGCAGACCGACGCCACATTCCCCGAGCTGCACGTCGCGGCCCGATCGAGCGAACACCATGGTCTGGATCGACACCCACTGTCACCTCGATGCCCCCGAGCTGGCCGCCGATTGCGCGGCCGTGCGCGATCGGGCGCACGCCGCCGGCGTGGCCCACTGCCTGATCCCGGCGGTCTGTGCGGCCAACTTTGACGCGGTGCGCAGCCTGGCGCACCGTTTCGGTGACAGCTACGCCCTGGGCCTGCACCCCCTGTATGTCGCCGACGCGACCGATGCCGACCTGACTGCGCTCGAGCAGGCGCTGCGCAACCATGCCGACGACCCTCGGCTGTTGGCGGTCGGCGAGATCGGCCTGGATTTTTTTGTGCCCGCCCTGGCCACCGAGGCGATGCGGGCTCATCAGGAGCGCATTTACCGCGCCCAGCTCAGGCTGGCGCGCCGCTTTGATCTGCCGGTGGTGCTGCATGTGCGCCGTTCCGCAGACCGACTGCTCATGCACTTGCGTGAGCTGGCGCCTGCCGGCGGCTGGCGCGGCATCGCCCATGCTTTCAATGGCAGCGAGCAGCAGGCCATGTGCTTTGTCGAGCTGGGCTTCAAGCTCGGCTTTGGCGGGGCCCTGACCTTCGAGTCGGCCCGGCAGCTCCGGCGCCTGGCCAGCACCTTGCCGATCTCGGCGCTGGTGCTCGAGACCGACGCGCCGGACATTCCCCCGTGGTGGCTCTACCGGACCGCGGCCGAGCGCGCCGCTGGCTTGCCGCAGGGGCGCAATGAGCCGGCGCAGTTGCCGCGTATCGCCCAGGAGTTGGCCGCGCTGCGCTCGATGGATGTGCAGGATCTGGCCCGGCAGCTGCGCGACAATGCCCTGGAAGCCTTGCCGAGGCTGTCGCCCTTGCTTGCCCCTTCGCTGGCGGCTTGATGCCTGTCCAGCCCCTGCCGACATGACCACCCGTCCTCCCGCCGCCAGCCCCGGTCGCCCCGCGCCGCAAGGCCCCGAGGTCAATTATTCCGACGACGGCGTGATGCGGCATCTGCATTTGGGCACCCCCTGGATTCAGGGTTCGATGTGGTGTGAGCGGCCCGACGAGTTGGCGCTGGAGTACGTTCAGCGCATGATGGCCTGGTTGCTGTTTCTCCCTGCCCCGAAAGTCGCTGGCTTGCATGCCATGCAGCTGGGTCTGGGTGCCGGTGCGGCCACCAAGTTTTGCTTCAAGAAGCTGCGCATGCGCACCACGGCGATCGAGCTCAACGCGCAGGTGTTGCAGGCCTGCCGTCTGTGGTTCAAGCTGCCAGCGCCGTGCCAGCGCCTGCAGATCGTGCTGGCCGACGCCGCCCAGGAGATCCGTCAGGCCCGCCACCTGGGCACGGTCGATGCGCTGCAGGTGGACCTTTACGACCATGAGGCAGCAGCGCCGGTTCTCGACAGTGCCGACTTTTATGCCGACTGTCGCCGTCTCCTGACCGAAGAGGGTGCGATGACAGTCAATTTGTTTGGCCGCCGCGCCAGTCTGGAGCGCTCGCTGGCGCACATGGCCGCCGCCTTCGGTGAGTCGGCCATTTGGGTGTTTCGCCCCACCCGCGAGGGCAACACGGTGGTACTGGCCCTGCGCGAGCCGCAGCGGCCCGAACGCTCGCTTTTGGTGCAGCGGGCCCAGGCCATCGAGTCGCGCTGGGGGCTGCCAGCCCCCAAATGGCTGCGGCTGCTGCAGGCGCCGGCCTCTTTGCCCAGCCCGCCAGGCGCCGGGCGCGACTAGGTGTAAGCCACATGCCAGC
>JBILGP010000277.1:0-3845 GCA_044350985.1 Polaromonas sp.
ACGGTCGGGCGACCGGGCCGATCGATCACGACCGCCCGGTCTGCACCGCAGAGCATCCCGACCGCTCGAGCCTCAGTCGGCCTGCCGGCGCAAGAAGGCCGGAATCTCCAGATCGTCCATGCCGCCGGCAGCCAGGGCATCGACCTTGGCTGCGGCCTGGTTGCGGTTGTTGCGCCAGACGCTGGGCACCGACAGGCTTTCGTAGCTGGCCTGACCCAGACCGGCCGGGCCTGCGGGACCAACCTGCACCGGCATGTTGTCGGTGCCCGTGCGGGCAATGACCTGCAGCGGCGGCGCGGTACGGCGGGCGCCCTGGCGATTGAGGCCTGTGGCCACCACCGTCACGCGCAGGTCATCGCCCAGCGTTTCGTCATAAGCGGTGCCGTAGATCACATGGGCATCGGGCGCGGCAAAGGCGCTGATGGTCTGCATCGCCAGCTTGGTCTCGTTGAGTTTGAGCGAGCCCTTGGCGGCGCTGATGAGCACCAGCACGCCCTTGGCACCGTTCATGTCCACCCCGTCGAGCAGCGGGCAGGCAATGGCCTGCTCGGCCGCGATGCGGGCACGGTCCGGGCCGCTGGCGCTGGCCGTGCCCATCATGGCCTTGCCCGGCTCGCCCATGACGGTGCGCACATCTTCAAAGTCGACGTTGACCAGGGCCTTGACGTTGATGATCTCGGCAATGCCGCCCACCGCGTTCTTGAGCACGTCGTTGGCATGGCCGAAGGCCTCGTCTTGCGAGATGTCATCGCCCAGCACCTCGAGCAGCTTCTCATTGAGCACCACGATCAAGGAGTCCACATTGGCCTCGAGTTCGGCCAGACCGGCGTCGGCATTGGCCGTGCGGCGCGGGCCCTCGAACTCAAAGGGCTTGGTGACCACCCCAACGGTCAGGATGCCCATCTCCTTGGCGATGCGGGCGATCACCGGCGCGGCGCCCGTGCCGGTGCCGCCGCCCATGCCGGCGGTGATAAAGAGCATGTGCGCCCCGTCGATGGCCGCACGGATGTCGTCGGCCGCCATCTCGGCCGCCTCACGGCCCTTGTCGGGCTTGCTGCCTGCGCCCAGTCCGGTGCCACCGAGCTGGATCACCTTGTCGGTGGCAATCCGGTTGAGGGCCTGCGCGTCGGTGTTGGCGCAGATGAATTCCACGCCCTGCACATGGCTGGCGATCATGTGCTCGACGGCGTTGCCGCCACCGCCGCCCACGCCGATCACCTTGATCTGCGTGCCCTGATTGAATTCCTCGATTTCCATCATTTCGATGCTCATGGGAGCCTCCTTTTATCCTGCAGTTGCCTTGAATCTAAACCGTTGTTTTGAAGATGGGTCGTGTCGTCATCATGAGGGCGGGTCGGCACCTCCTGCATGGGTCAAACCATGGAAACGGGTGAAACGTGCGGCGTGTCTGTTCATCAGAAGTTCCCCACCAGCCATTCCTTGATGCGGCCGAAAGCGTTGTGCACGCTGCCGGCCTTCTGCGCAACCTTCAGGCCGCGCATGCGCGCCAGCCGGGCCTCTTCCATCAGGCCCATCACCGTGGCCGCGCGCGGCTGGGCCACCATGTCCGACAGGCCACTGGAGTAGCGCGGAATGCCGCGGCGCACCGGCTTGAGGAAGATGTCCTCGCCCAGCTCGACCATGCCGGCCATGACCGCACTGCCGCCGGTGATGACCACGCCCGAAGACAGCATCTCCTCGTAGCCCGAGTCACGAATGACCTGCTGGACCAGCGTGTAGATCTCCTCGACGCGAGGCTCGATCACGCCAGCGAGCGCCTGGCGCGACAGCATGCGGGGGCCGCGATCGCCCAGGCTGGGTACCTCCACCTGCGTCTCCGGATCGGTCAGCAGCTGCTTGGCGCAGCCGCTCTCGACCTTGATGTCCTCGGCGTCCTTGGTCGGTGTGCGCAGCGCCATCGCAATGTCGCTGGTGATCAGGTCGCCGGCAATGGGCACCACTGCCGTGTGCCGGATCGCGCCGCCCGTGAAAATCGCCACGTCGGTGGTGCCCGCGCCGATATCGACCAGCGCCACACCCAGCTCCTGCTCATCTTGGCTGAGCACGGCCAGGCTTGAGGCCAGCGGATTGAGCATGAGCTGATCGACCTCCAGGCCGCAGCGGCGCACGCACTTGACGATGTTTTCGGCCGCGCTTTGCGCGCCGGTGACGATGTGCACCTTGGCCTCGAGCCGGATGCCACTCATGCCGATGGGCTCGCGCACATCCTGGCCATCGATCACGAACTCCTGTGGCTCGACCAGCAGCAGGCGCTGGTCGGTCGAGATGTTGATGGCCTTGGCCGTCTCGATCACGCGGGCCACATCGTGCTGCGACACCTCCTTGTCCTTGACCGCCACCATGCCGCTGGAGTTCATGCCGCGAATGTGGCTGCCGGTGATGCCGGTGTAGACGCGCGAGATCTTGCAGTCGGCCATCAGCTCGGCCTCCTTGAGCGCCTGCTGAATGCTTTGCACGGTGGCGTCGATATTGACCACAACGCCGCGCTTGAGGCCGTTACTGGCGGCCACGCCCAACCCGGCCAGCTTGAGTTCGCCGCCGGGCAGCACTTCGCCGACCACCACCATCACCTTGCTGGTTCCGATGTCGAGCCCGACGACGAGATCTTTGTATTCCTTGGCCATAAGTTCACCTTGTTGTCTTGCTTGCCCTGTCGCCATCGACCGTGGTCACGCCGCGCAAACGCAGGGCGTAACCGTTGGGATAGCGCAAATCGGCCGATTCGATATTGCGTCCGAAACGCGATGAAGTCTGCGACACCGTCGCCACGAAGCGCCGCACCCGCTGGGCGATATCGGGCACGCCGCCCGGGCCGATCTCGATCACGGCGCCGCTGTCGAGCCTGGCGCGCCAGCCGCCACGCCCGGTCAGCTCGAGCAGGGACAGCTCGGCGTCGAGCCCAGCCAACAGCGGCGCGAGTTCGCGATAGGCCTGTAGCACCAGCGCCGACTGCGCCCGCGGGCCCGCCAGGCGCGGCAGGCTCTCGGCCTCCACATCGCCCTGGTTGACCTCAAAGACCTCGCCAAGGTGGTTGATCAGCCGCACCTCGTCGTCGAGCCCCCACAGGGCCACGGCCTGGTGCTCTTGCAGTTGCACCCGCAGACGGTTGGGAAATTCGCGCCGCACCACCGCCTGCCGAACCCAGGGGATTGCCTCAAAAGCCGCTTTGGCCTGCTCCAGATTGACCGTGAAGAAATTGCCGGCCAGCTTGGGCGCCACGTTGGCGCGCAAGGTCACCGCGTTGTTGTGCACCAGCTCGCTGTCGATTTGAATTTTTTGCAGGACAAAGGCCGGCTGGCGCGCCAGATGGTGCAAGGCCAGGACCAGCGCCATGGCGGCAAAGGCCAGCAGCAGCACCGCGGTCAGGGCATTCATCAGCCGGACATCGAGCGGGCTCATGGGCGTCGGCCTCCCGCATCCAGGCTGGCCGATGCGAGCACGCTCAGGCAAAGCGCTTCGTAAGACAGGCCCGCAGCGCGCGCCGACATCGGCACCAATGAGTGGCTGGTCATGCCCGGCGAGGTGTTCATCTCCAGCAGATAGGGCAGGCCTGTGGCCGCGTCAATCATGACATCGGCGCGCGCCCAGCCCCTGCAGCCCAGGCTGCGGTAAGCGGCCAGCACCATCTGAGAAATGGTTTCCTGCTCGTGCTCGGGCAGACCACAGGGCACCAGGTACTGCACCGCGTCGGTGAAGTATTTGTTTTGGTAGTCGTATTGGCCCTCGGGCGCCACGATGCGGATCAGCGGCAAGGCCCTGGCCTGCTCGCCACTGCCGAGCACCGGGCAGGTCAGCTCTGGGCCGTCAATAAACTGCTCGCACAA
>JBILGP010000008.1:0-14282 GCA_044350985.1 Polaromonas sp.
GCGAAGTGGTGCAAGCCGGTCAGGAAATCACCGCCAAGATCCTCAAGTTCGACACCGAGAAAAACCGCGTCTCGCTCGGTCTCAAGCAAATGGGCGACGACCCCTGGATGGGCGTCTCGCGCCGCTACCCGCAGGCCACGCGCCTGTTCGGCAAGGTCACCAACATTGCCGACTACGGCGCCTTCGTCGAGCTCGAGCCCGGCATTGAGGGCCTGGTGCACGTCTCCGAGATGGACTGGACCAACAAGAACGTGGCCCCGAGCAAGCTGGTCTCGCTGGGCGACGAGGTCGAAGTCATGGTGCTGGAGATCGACGAAGACAAGCGCCGCATCTCGCTGGGCATGAAGCAGTGCCGCGCCAACCCGTGGCAGGAATTTGCCCAAAACACCAAGCGCGGCGACCGCGTCAAGGGCCCGATCAAGTCGATCACCGACTTTGGCGTGTTTGTGGGCCTGGCCGCCGGCATCGACGGCCTGGTGCATCTGTCGGACCTGTCCTGGAACGAGGCGGGCGAGGCGGCAGTGCGCAACTACAAGAAGGGTCAGGAAGTCGAGGCCATCGTGCTGGCTGTCGATGTCGACCGCGAGCGCATCTCGCTGGGCATCAAGCAGCTCGACGGAGATCCGTTCTCGACCTTCGTGTCGGTCAACGACAAGGGCGCCACGGTCACCGGCAAGGTCAAGACGGTCGATGCCAAGGGCGCCGAGATCGATCTGGGCCAGGACATCGTGGGCTATCTGCGCGCCAGCGAGATCAGCCGCGAACGGGTCGAGGACGCGCGCAATGTGCTCAAGGAAGGCGATGAAGTCACCGCCGTGGTGGTCAATGTGGATCGCAAGACCCGCAACATCCAGTTGTCGGTACGCGCCAAGGACACGGCCGACCAAGCCGAGGCCATGGCCAACCTGTCGCAAAACAGCGGCAATGCGGGCACGACCAGCTTGGGCGCTTTGCTGCGCGCCAAGCTCGACAGCGGCAGCAACAGCTGATCGGCGTGGCGCCGGGCCAGAGCCTCTGGCTCGGCGCCATTGCTGATTCGCCCCTGCACGCCCAACCGACGCTGCCATGACACGATCGGACCTCGTTGAAGCACTGGCCAACCGATTCCCGCAACTGACTCAAAAGGATGCGGACTCGGCGGTCAAGGCCATCCTCGATGCAATGAGCCAGGCCCTGGTGCGGGGTCACCGCATTGAAATTAGAGGCTTTGGCAGCTTCACCATCAACCGCAGGCCACCACGCATGGGTCGCAACCCGCGATCCGGCGAGAGCGTGGCCATCCCCGAAAAACGCGTGCCGCACTTCAAGCCTGGCAAAGCCCTGCGCGAGGCTGTGGGCCAGGACGGCGAGTCGTCCCAAGCACCCTAAAGCACCCTAAAGCACGGTAAGGCGCCGTCAAGCGCGCTCCCAAACAACCAGGGCGCCTGGGCAGCCTGAGCAGCAGGCCTCATCAGGCCGCGCCGAAGCCACCCCCGCCAGGCGTCTGGATTTCAAACACATCGCCGCTGTTCATCTGAACCTGGGCAATATGGCCCAGCTCTTCGATGCGCCCGTCGCTGCGCAGCACCCGGTTGCGACCGGGCTCACCGCTGTGCCCGCCTGCGGCGCCAAAGGCCGGATGCACACGGCCGTTGGAGAGAATGGCCGCGGTCATGGGCTCTAGGAAACGGATGCGCCGCACGCCCCCATCGCCACCGCGCCAGCGGCCGGCCCCGCCCGAGCCTTTGGCGATCGTGTAGCTGTCGAGCCGAACCGGAAAACGGAACTCGAGCACCTCCGGGTCGGTCAGGCGTGAATTGGTCATGTGCGTTTGCACCACGGCCGTGCCGCCGAAACCGTCGACGCACTGGCCTTGCGCGTCGAACACCCCGCCGGCACCGCTGCCGCCGGCAATGGTCTCGTAGTACTGGTAGCGCTCGTTGCCAAAGGTGAAGTTGTTCATGGTGGGCTGGCTGCCCGCCATGACCCCGAGTGCGCCGAGCAGCGCATTGGTGATGCAGCTCGAGGTCTCCACATTGCCGGCCACCACCGAAGCGGGCGGATTGGGGTTGAGCATGGAGCCCGCTGGAATGATGACCTTGAGCGGCTTAAGGCAGCCGGCATTGAGCGGGATGTCATCGTCGACCAGCATGCGAAACACGTACAGCACCGCGGCCATGCACACCGCGCGCGGCGCGTTGAAGTTGTTGTCCAGCTGCGCACTGGTGCCGGTAAAGTCGATCACGGCGCTGCGCTGGGCTGCATCGACACGCACGACCACCTGGATCTGCGCGCCGTTGTCCAGCGCCAAGGTGTAGGCTCCGTCCTTGAGGCGGGTGATGACACGGCGAACCGACTCCTCGGCGTTGTCCTGTACGTGGCCCATATAGGCCTGCACCACATCCAGGCCAAACTGCTCGACCATGCGGCGCAGCTCCTGCACGCCCTTCTCGTTGGCCGCGATCTGCGCCTTCAAGTCGGCCAGGTTCTGCTGCGGGTTGCGTGAAGGGTAGGTGCCGCTGGCCAGCAGGGCCAGGATCTGCGCCTCGCGCAACTGCCCGGCATCGACAAGCTTGAAGTTCTGGATTTGCACGCCCTCTTGCTCGATGCGGGTGGAAAACGGCGGCATCGACCCCGGCGTCAGGCCGCCGATATCGGCATGATGGCCGCGCGAGCCAACGTAAAAAGCGGGCTGATCGCTGCCCTCGAGAAAAACCGGCGTGATCACGGTCACATCGGGCAGGTGGGTGCCGCCATGGTAGGGGTCGTTGAGCACGTACACATCGCCGGCGCGCATGCGGCCGGCGTTGTCGCGGATCACGGTTTGGATGCTCTCGCCCATCGACCCCAGATGCACCGGCATGTGCGGCGCATTGGCAATCAGATGGCCGTGCGCATCGAACAGCGCGCACGAAAAATCGAGCCGCTCCTTGATGTTGACCGAGTAGGCGGTGTTTTGCAGCTGCAGCCCCATCTGCTCAGCGATGTTCATGAACAGGTTGTTGAACACCTCGAGCAGCACCGGATCGACCGTGGTGCCCACAGCAAAGCGCTGCGCCCGCGGCACGCGCCGCTCCAGCACGATATGGTCGAGCGCGGTGAGCTGGGCCAGCCATCCGGGCTCGACCACCGTGGTGGCATTTTTCTCGGCAATGATGGCCGGGCCCGGGATTTCATCGCCCGGGCGCAAGTCTTCGCGCACCACCAGCGCCGCCTCATGCCATTGGCCCTCGTGGTAAAGACGCACCGTCTCGCGCCGCGGCACTTCGCGCGGCGCATTGAGCGGCTGGCGCGCCTCGGCCGGCGCATCGCCGGCGATCACTGCCTCCACCGAAACCGCTTCAACCATCAGGCGCTTGCCGTGCATCAAAAATGCAAACCGCTGGCGGTAGGCGGCCTCAAAGGCAGAGGCGATGGCTTGCAGCGATCCAAAGGGCACGACCAGCGCCAGGTCGGTGCCTTCATAGCGTACATGCACCCGCTCCTGCACCCGGATCGGCGCGTGGCCCAGTTGCTGGGCCGCCAGCGCCTGGCGCGCCTGCTCGGCCAAATCCTGCAGCTGCGCGGCCATTGGGGGCAATGCCTCGATCTGCAGCGCCGTCTCGACCGCCTGCTCGCGGATCAGGCTCTGATCGGCCAAGCCCATGCCGTAGGCCGACAGCACACCGGCCAGCGGATGGACCAGCACGCGCGTCATGCCCAGCGCATCGGCCACCAGGCAGGCGTGCTGCCCGCCGGCCCCACCGAAACACTGCAAGGTGTAGCGCGTGACGTCATAGCCGCGGGCCACCGAAATCTTCTTGATCGCGTTGGCCATCTGCTGCACCGCGATACGAACAAAGCCCTCGGCCACATCTTCGGCGCTGCGACCGCTCTGCTGGGCCAAGGCTGCAAACTTGTCGCGCACCACCTCGGCGCTCAGGGCCTCCTGCCCACTGGGACCAAACACTTTAGGGAACCAGTTGGGCACGATCTTGCCGAGCATGACGTTGGCGTCGGTCACGGCCAGCGGCCCGCCGCGTCGGTAACTCGCCGGGCCCGGATTGGCGCCGGCGCTTTGCGGGCCAACGCGAAAGCGCGCGCCGTCAAACGACAAGATGGAGCCGCCGCCGGCGGCCACCGTGTGGATGCTCATCATGGGCGCGCGCATGCGCACCCCAGCCACCTGCGTTTCAAATTCGCGCTCGAACTGACCGGCAAAGTGCGACACATCGGTCGATGTGCCGCCCATATCAAAACCGATCACGCGCTCATAGCCGGCAAGCTCGGCCGTGCGCGCCATGCCCACAATGCCGCCGGCCGGCCCGGAGACGATCGCGTCCTTGCCCTGAAAAGCGTGCGCATCGGCCAGCCCACCGGAGGATTGCATAAAAAACAGCTTGACCCCGGGCATTTCGCTGGCGACCTGGTCGACGTAGCGGCGCAAGATGGGCGAGAGGTAGGCATCGACCACGGTGGTGTCGCCGCGGCTGACGAACTTCATCATGGGGCTGGTTTCGTGGCTGGTGCTAACCTGCGTGAAACCGACTTCGCGCGCGATCGCGGCAGCGGCCTTCTCGTGGTCGCTGTAGCGGTAGCCGTGCATGAAGACGATGGCCACGCTGCGCAAGCCGGCATCGAAGGCGGCCCACAGGCGCTCGCGCAGATGGGCTTGATCGAGCGGCTCGATCAGCTCGCCGTGCGCTCCCACGCGCTCGCTGGCCTCGATCACGCGCGCGTACAGAAGCTCGGGCAGCAAAATCTGGCGCTCGAACAGGCGCGGACGGTTTTGGTAGGCGATGCGCAGCGCGTCGCGAAAGCCGCGGGTGGTCACCAGCAACGTGGGCTCGCCCTTGCGCTCGAGCAGCGCATTGGTGGCCACCGTGGTGCCCATTTTGACGCATTGCACCTGCTCGGCCGGTATGGGCGCATGGGCGGGCAGACCGAGCAGATGGCGAATGCCCGCCACCGCCGCATCGCGGTACTGCTCGGGGTTGTCGCTGAGCAGCTTGTGGGTGAGCAAGGCGCCATCAGATCGGCGGGCCACGATGTCGGTGAACGTGCCGCCGCGGTCGATCCAGAACTGCCAGCGCGTGTCTGTTGTTGCGGTGCTTGTATCCATCGCGTTGCTCACAGAGAGGCGGCCGCACGGGCGGCCTGGTCGTACATGCCCGACAGCACCCGCAGCAGCCGGGCCAACTCGCCGATGTCGCGGTTGAGCCCGTCGTCGGCCTTGAGCGCGGCAATCAGGCAGTCCTCGCGGATGACGCGATAGCGCTCGACATGCTGGCGCCCGACTTCGGTGGCCGCGTAGGTGACCTCCTTGCCGTGCTTGCTCGAGGCCACCACGCCCAGGCTTTGCAGCTTCTTGAGGGCGTAGTTGACCAAATGGGTGTCTTCGATGTTCATGATGAAGCAGATGTCGGCCAGCCGCTTGTCGCGGGCCCGGTGCGTCACATGGTGCAGCACCAGCACGTCCAGCGGGGTCAGGTCCTTCAAACCGGCCGCCGACATGCAGTGGACCACCCAGCGGTGAAAGGCGTTGCCGGCCACAATGAGGCCGAACTCGAACTCGCTCATTTGGGCGCTGTCAGGCGAGACCAGGTGGGCCGACGTGACGATGGGCTTGGAGAGGGGCCGGACGGCTGAGGTCTTGCGGGGCATGGCGTCTCATTTGCTAATGAGGCTCCAGTCTACCCACAACACCAACAATTTACCAACAAATTGTCAGTAATAAGGGAAATCACCGATCCACTGCTCAGCGATACGGGCCTACAGTCCAAGCGTGACGTCCGAGACCTCTCTCATTCTCTTTTGCGCATAGAGGTCAGGGCAAACCAACCTCGTTCACCCCCCAACGCCCGCAAGGAGCTATTGCCATGAAACGTCGATCATTTCACCTCGCCCTGGCCACCCTGGCCCTGAGCAGTGCTGCCCTGGCTCAAACCAAATGGGATCTGCCGGCCGCCTACCCGGCCACCAACTTTCACACCGTCAACCTCAACCAGTTCGCGGCCGACATCGACAAGGCCAGCGGCGGCAAGCTCAAGATCACGGTACACGCCAACGCCTCCCTGTTCAAGGCCCCCGAGATCAAGCGCGCCGTGCAAGGCGGCCAGGCGCAGATCGGCGAGATCCTGATGGTCAACTTCCAAAACGAGTGGCAAGTTTGGGGCGCCGATGGCATTCCCTTCATGGCCACCAGCTATGACGACGCCATGAAACTGTGGCGCGTCCAAAAGCCTCTGGTTGACAAAAAGCTCGCCGAGCAGGGCATGATGGCCCTGTATGCGGTGCCGTGGCCACCGCAGGGCATCTACAGCAAGAAGCCGCTCAATTCAGCGGCCGACCTCAAGGGAATCAAGTGGCGCGCCTACAGCCCGGCCACCGCCCGCATTGCCGAGCTGGTGGGCGCGCAGCCGGTCACGGTGCAGGCCGCCGAGGTCAGCCAGGCGTTTGCCACCGGCGTGACCGAGAGCATGATGTCCAGCGGCTCGACCGGCGCCGACGCCAAGCTGCACGAGCACGTGAAGTTCTGGTACGACACCCAGGCCTGGCTGCCCAAAAACCTGGTCATCGTCAACCGCGCGGCCTTCAATGCGCTGGACAAAGCCACCCAGGACGCAGTGATGAAAGCCGCGGCCGAGGCCGAGGTGCGTGGCCTGGCCGAAAGCAAAAAGGCCAACGGTGCCTCGCTCAACGTCCTGAGGGCCGGTGGCATGCAGATTCTGCCGGCGCCCGCGCAGCTGACGACCGACATGAAAAAAGTTGGCGACACCCTGCTGACCGAGTGGCTGGGCAAGTCGGGTGGCGAAGGCCAGCAGTTGGTTGACGCCTTCCGCCGTTAAGCACTTCAACCGTGCGCCGACTGCTCGACGGGCTCTACAGTGCAACGGCCACGGTGGCGGCCGTTTTCATGGTGGGGCTGCTCATCATGGTGCTGCTGTCCATTGCCGGACGGCAGTTCGGCTTTCATGTGCCGGGCACCGACGCCTACGCCGGCTACCTGATGGCCGGCAGCGGTTTTCTCGCGCTGGCCCACACCCTCAAGCGGGGCGAGCACATCCGGGTCACCTTGCTGCTGCATCACCTCTCGGGGCGGGCTCGGCGGGCGCTGGAGTTGTGGGCCCTGGGGGCGGGCACCTTGCTGGCCCTGCTGTTTGCCTGGTACAGCGTACGGCTGGCATGGCAGTCGCATCTGTTTAACGACATCTCCACCTCCAACGATGCCACCCCGCTGTGGTTGCCGCAGTTGGGCATGGCCATCGGTGCCCTTGTGATGGCACTGGCCTGCCTGGACGAATGGGTGCTGGAGTGGCGCGGCCTGCGTCCAACCGAATCAAACACCGAGGCGCTTCGCAATGAGTGATTTGGCCATTACCGCCCTGCTGGTGGTCTCGCTGTTCCTGATTTTGGGCAGCGGTGTCTGGATCGGTCTGACGCTGTCTGGCGTGGCCTGGATCGGCATGCAACTGTTTTCATCGCGCCCGGCCGGTGACGCCATGGCGGTGACCATCTGGGGGTCGGCCTCGAGTTGGACCCTGACCGCCCTGCCCTTGTTCATCTGGATGGGCGAGATCCTGTTTCGCACCCGCCTGAGCAACGATATGTTCAAGGGCTTGGCCCCCTGGATGCACGCCCTGCCGGGGCGGTTGCTGCACACCAACGTGGTGGGCTCGACCATCTTCGCGGCGGTTTCGGGCTCGAGTGCGGCCACCTGCGCCACCATCGGCAAGATGACCCTGCCGGAACTGGCTCGACGCGGCTACCCAGAGCATCTGGTGGTTGGCTCGCTGGCCGGCGCCAGCACCCTGGGCCTGCTGATTCCGCCCTCGATCATCATGATCGTCTACGGCGTCACGGCCGAGGTTTCGATTGCCAAGCTGTTCATTGCCGGCGTGCTGCCCGGACTGATGCTGGCGATGCTGTTTTCCGCTTACATCATCGGCTGGTCTTTGCTTCATCCCGATGCGATTCCGCGCGAAGACAGCAGGCCGACGCTGATGGAAAAGCTGGCCGCCTCGCGCCACCTCATCCCTGTGGTTCTGCTGATCGTCAGCGTGCTGGGCTCCATCTATGGCGGCGTGGCCACGGCCACCGAAGCAGCGGCCGTTGGCGTGGTGGGCGCTCTGGTGCTGTCGGCCTTGCAGGGCTCACTGAACTGGACCAGCTTTCGCGACTCGCTCATGGGCGCCACCCGGCTGTACTGCATGATCGCGCTCATTTTGGCGGGCGCAGCCTTCCTCACGCTGAGCATGGGCTACATCGGTCTGCCACGCCACCTGGCCGAATGGATCAGCTCTTTGGGCCTGAGCCCCGGTCAGTTGATCCTGGTGCTGGCCATCTTCTACATCATCCTGGGCTGCTTTCTGGACGGCATTTCCATGGTGGTGCTGACCATGGGCGTATTGATGCCCACCATCCAGGCCGCTGGCATCGACCTGATCTGGTTCGGGATTTTCGTGGTGCTGGTGGTCGAAATGGCCCAAATCACCCCGCCGGTGGGCTTTAACCTGTTCGTGCTGCAAGGCATGACTGGCCGTCATCTGTTGTGGATCGCCCGCGTGACCCTGCCCATGTTCCTCATGATGGTGGTGGCCGTGGCCCTGGTCTATGCCTTTCCGGCCATCGTGACCTGGCTGCCCAAGCAGATGATGTGAGGGCAGGCGCTCTGACAGCGCTTGACCCGTCCCAGTTCAGCTGAACCAGCCCGAACCGAAGCGCCGGGCACCAAAAGGGCTGGGGTCGATCGGCGGCGCCTCGCCCAGCATCAGGGCAGCCAGCAGCTCGCCGCTGCCCGGCCCGGTTGAAAACCCGATGTGCTGATGCCCCAGGGCCAGCCATACCCCCGCCTGGCCCGGCGCGGCGTCGAGCATGGGCCTGCTGTCGGGCAGGGTGGGGCGACTGCCCAGCCAAGGCCGGGCATCGAGCGCCGCACCCAGCGGCAGCACCTGCCGTACCGCCGCCTCGGCCTGCTGCAACATGCCGGCACGCGGCGGCGCCGATGCGTCGTCCAACTCCACCCCGGTGGTCAGCCGCATGCCGCCCCGCATGGGCGAAAGCACGCAGGCCGCAGCGGTGTCGTAGATGGGGCGCCCCAGGCCCGCGCCCTGCCAGGCGTAGTGCATGTGGTAGCCGCGCTCGTGCAACATCGGCAAACGCCAACCCCACTGCGTCCTCAAAAAGTCCCGCGCCCAGGGCCCCAGGGCCAGCACCACCCGATCGACCTCGATGCACTGGCCCGATGCGGTCTCGACGCGCCACAGTGCCCCATCGGCACGCAGGGTGCGCACTTCCTGCTGCAGCCAGCGCACACCACGCTGCATCAGGCTGTGGGCCAATGCGCGCACCACGGCACCTGGCTCATCGACCGACCCGGCACCGCGCACCCACAGCCCATGGCCAAAGCCCTGGCGCAAGTCAGGCTCGAGGTCTTGCAAGCCTGCCGCGTCCAGTCCCTCGCAAGTCAGGCCGTGCGCCGCATACAGCTCCCGTATCCAGGCCGCGCCCTCCCAGGCCTGCGCCGAGCGGTACAAAAACAACCAGCCTGCGTCGCGCCAGTGATGCTCTGCCCCGGCCTGCGCCAGCCACTGCTGGTGCAGCGGCCGCGAAAAGGAAATGAGCGCGTGCAAGGCCTGCGTCGTTTGGGGCAGCACGGACGGTCGGGCATGGGTCAAAAAGGCCGTCGCGGCCGACCAACGCGCCAGCACCTCTTGGGGTCGCACCCGTACCCCAGGGTGCCGGCCCGACAAGATGCGCGGTAACTGCGCCCACAAGCCCGGGTGGTTGATCGGCAGCAAGGAAGTGGGCGAGACGATGCCGGCATTGCCGTGGCTGGTCTGCGTGCCTGGCTCGCAGCGGTCGATCAGCTGCACGTCCAGCCCTCGGCGCTGCAAGGCCCAGGCGCAGGCCACGCCCACCATGCCCGCCCCGATTACCGCGACCCGCATGTCACTCCTGGCCAAAGCCGGCCCGCTGCAATAGACCCAGTCGTATCATGATCACTCATCCCCGCATGATAGACACAGACCATCCTCCCTCAAATGCCGGCCAGGAGCGCACCTTACCCAGCGCCCTGAAGATCGGCTCGCGCCCAAGCCAGTTGGTGGGCGTGATCATGCTCGACACGCATTTCCCTCGGCCGCCCGGCGATATGGGCCAGCTGCAGACCTACCAGCGAGCGGGCATTTCAGCGCGCCTGCTGCGGGTGCCGCAGGCCAGCGCCAAACGGGTGGTCCAGCAGGCCGACCCGACGCTCTTGCAGCCCTTCCTGGATGCGGCTGTGACTCTGGTCAAGGAAGGGGCCACGCTGATCACCACCACCTGTGGCTTTCTGGCCCGCCATCAGCGAGCCTTGCAGGCGGCGGTGTCGGTCCCGGTACTTACATCGAGCCTGCTGTGGTGCAGACTCCTGCCCGAGTGCGGCATCGTGACCTTCGATGCCGCCAGCCTGAGCGTCGACGTACTCGAGGGCGCCGCCGTGCCCCCGGGTACGCCTTTGGCAGGGCTTGAACCGGGCTGCGAGATGCACCAGACGATTCTCGAAGACCATCCCGAGATGGATCTGGCGCAAGCTCAATCCGATGTGGTCCGCGCCGCCATGCAACTGGTCGATCGGCATCCGCGGCTGCGCCACATCGTGCTCGAGTGCGCGAATATGCCGCCCTACCGCCAGGCCGTGGCACAGGCCACCGGTCGCACCGTGCATGATCTGGAAACCCTGCTGCTCGATCGGATCAGCAAGGGCTGCACCTGATTAAAGGCCCCATCGACACGAGGCGCGGCTCCAACAGGGACAGCGCAGCAGATCAAAGCCGCAACGGCACGAAGGCTCCCGCCTAGAATCGTCGCATCATGCAGTCAGCCCTTGCTATCTGTATTGGCGCCAGTCTCGGCGCTCTGGCACGCTGGCAACTGGGTCTATGGCTCTCGCCCGGCGGCCTGATGGCCTGGGGCACTTTGGCGGCCAATTTGATCGGCGGTTTTTTGGTGGGCGTGGCCATCGGGGTGCTCAATGCCCGGCCCGAGCTCGATCCGATGTGGCGCCTGCTGCTGGTCACCGGCTTTCTGGGTGGGCTGACCACCTTTTCGACCTTTTCGGCCGAAGTGGTCACGGATCTGAGCCAAGGCCGCCTGGGCTTGGCCCTTCTGACCGCCATGGCTCACCTGATCGGGTCGCTCCTGCTGACCTGGTTGGGCTTGAAGGCCGTGGCCTGGTGGACCGCCTGAGGCTGGAGCGTTTCAGCTGCGCACGCCGCAGACCAGCACGCCCGGGTCGTTGTGCTGCACTGCGCGGTCGTTCTTGGCTTGGGCCACTTGCATGTCGCGCGGCAGCGCAACACTGTTCTTGACGGCCAGCACCTCGGCCATGATGGACACCGCAATTTCAGCCGGCGTCTTGCTGCCGATGTAGATGCCGATGGGCCCGCGCAAGCGCTCGAGTTGCTCGGTGCTCAGATCGAAGTGTTCGATCATGCGCTGATGGCGTGCATCGTTGTTGCGGCGCGAGCCAATTGCACCGACATAAAACGCGTCGGTATTGAGGGCCTCCAGCAAGGCCAGGTCGTCGAGCTTGGGGTCGTGCGTGAGTGCAATCACGCAGCTGCGCCGGTCGGCTCGAAAGGCCGTCACCACATCGTCGGGCATGTCCGACGTCAGCTGCACACCGGCCACCGACCAGGCGCCCCGGTACTCTTCGCGCGGATCGCAAACGGTGACGGCAAAGCCGGAAAACAGGGCCATCGTGGCCAGGTACTCGGTGAGCTGCCCGGCGCCGATGAGCAGCATGCGGTACTCGGGGCCGAAGGTGTTGACCAGCTCATGCTCACCGAGCGTGAGCTCAGCCGGCGTGGCCGCCGGCAGGAGGGTGACGGCCCCGTCGGAAAGTCGCACCGAGCGCTGCATCAGGCGGCCTGACTCGAGCGCCTGCACCAACTGCGCCAAAGACTCGGTGAGCGGGTCGAACTCGAGCAGCAGCTCGAGCGTGCCGCCACAGGGCAAGCCAAAGCGGTGGGCCTCGTCGGCGCTGACGCCGTATTTGATGAAGCGCGGCGCCCCCACCGGAATGGCGCGACCGTCGTCATCGGCTTGTGCACCCCGGTAGGCCTGGGTGTACTGATAGATCAAATCGTCTTCAATGCAGCCGCCCGAGACCGAGCCGACCACTGCGCCGTCTTCGCACAAAGCCATGATGGAGCCCACCGGCCGCGGCGACGAGCCCCAGGTGCGCACCACGGTGGCCATGAGCGCGCGCTTGCCCGCCGCCCGCCAGTCGCGCAGCGTGCGCAAGACCATCACGTCGAGGTTTTCCATGGTGCAGCAATCGACTGCGATCAGCGCGCGAGCCAGATCAGGCCCAGCACCACGACCATGACCGCCGCGCCGCCCACCCCAGCAAGAACTGCAGGCAGCAAAACCGAGGATGAGGCCGGGGCCACCGAGGCTGCCGCTGACACTGCAACCGCAGCCGGGGCGGGCCCGTGGCGGCGCTGCATCTCGTCGTCAAAACGCTTGAAAAAATCTTCGGCCAGGGACCTGGCGGCGCCGTCGATCAGGCGCTGCCCGAGTTGTGCGACCTTGCCGCCAACCGAGGCGTTGACGGTGTAGGCCAGCTCGCAGCCCGCTGCCGTGGGCGTGAGCTGCACCTGCGCGCTGCCCTTGCCAAAACCGGCGGGCCCGCCCTGGCCTTCAAATGAAATGCGGTAACTCGCTGGCGGCACGATGTCGCTGAGCACGATATGGCCCTTGAATTTGGCCGATACCGGGCCGATGCGCAAGGCCATGCCGATGTCGTACTCATGCTCAGCCGTGGCCTCGACCTTGTCGCAGCCGGGGATGCACAACTTAAGCACCTCAGGGTCGTTGAGTGCCTGCCAGGCCTGTTGCTGTGTCACGCCCAAAGAGCGGGTGGCTTGCATGTCCATGAGGGGCTTTCCTTGCGACGGTCCGTGGGTCGAAAAAACGAAGCTCGATTTTGCTACAGATCGCGATGCCCCCACTCAGGCGCGCAGCAGCCGAGCCAGGCTCGACGCGAGATCCTGCAACCGGCTCAGGTTGTGCACTGCCAGCATGGCGTGGGCTTGCGCATGCAGGGCCGCTGCGCCGCGCGCCAAGGGGGCGTAGCCTTCAAAACGCATCAGCGGGTTGAGCCAGAGCAGGCGCCGGCTGTGCAAGCGCAGCCACTGCAGTTGCTCATCGAGCAAGCCGGGCTCGCCGGTGTCGAGCCCATCGGTGATCAAGAGCACCACGGTGCGCCGCCCGATCAAACGCCTGCCGTGCTGTCGCCTAAGCTGCGCCAGGCTCTCGCCCAGCCGCGTGCCGCCGGCGTAGTCGCGGATGAGCCGGTTGGTCTGCTCGAGCATGGCATCGGTGTCGGCCAACGCAAAAGCGCTGCGCAGGTCGGTCAGGTTCATGCCAAAGGCCATCACATCGCGCTGGCGGTGCGTCCGGGTGGCGGCGTGCAAGAACGCCAGCAGCATGCGGATGTAGCGCTCCATCGAACCCGAAACATCGATCAGCACCATCAAGGGCAAAGGGGTGCGGCGCCGCTGCAGACGGGGCAGCTCAAGCAGCTCGCCGCCGCTGCGCGCGGCCCGGCGCATCACACCGGGCCAATGCGGCCGCGGTCCACGCCAGCCAGGCCGCGTGCGCCGCGCCGGCAACTCGGGCATGACCAGACGGGTCTGGCGCGCCAGGCGCTCCACCAGCGCGTACTCCTGGGCCGTCAGGGTGTTGAAGTCGGCGTGTTGCAGGCGCTGCAGGTCACTGGCCGTCATGGTCGCGTCGAACTCGAACTCCTGGTCTTGCGACTTTGGCGCGGCCAAGGGCTGGGGCGCCTGGGGCGCACGCAAGGCATCGCGCACGCGGGCGCGCTGCCGATCGGGCTCGGCTCGGCCTTCGGAGGTGGGCAGCAGCTGGGCCAGCAGCTTGTGCGCGAGCTTGGGGTCGCGAAAAAAAGCCTCGAAGAGCTCGCCGAAGACGGCGCGGTCCTGCTCGCGGCTGACCAGCGTGGCCTCCAGTGCTGCGGCCAGGTCCTCGCGGCGATCGAGGTCGATCAAGAGGGCTGCCTGCTGCGCCAGCGCAATCCGGCTGGCATCGACCGGCAAGCCAGCGCGCCGCAACGCCCGACCAAAGGCCACCAGATTGCCCGCCAGCCGGCCAGTGCGCGCGTCACCGAGGCGCATGGTCAGTCACCTCTGGCAAGGCCCACATCGCAAGCCTTCGCGGCAATAGCCCCCCGCACCTCTTGTGGGAGCTGCGCCCTCGCGGCGATGCCGCGCTTGATCTGCGGCCCCATCGCGCCGAGGCGGCGCTCCCACAGGGCA
>JBILGP010000208.1:0-4431 GCA_044350985.1 Polaromonas sp.
AGCACATGCCTTGGCCATGGCGCTGCATGTGCCAGCGCCTCGCATCAATGACATTGTTCGCCAGCGCCGAGCCGTCACTGTCGACACCGCTTTGCGCCTGGGCCGGTTCTTTGGCGTGAGCGCCGAGTTTTGGATGGGCCTGCAGGCCGATTTCGACATGGCACGGGCGCGCGACGCCCTGGCGGCTGAACTGGCGGCCATCGACCCTTGGCAAGCTCAACAGCTCGCCTGAGCTTGGCGCGTTCGATCTCATGCACGACACCACCCGCATCATCGCCATACGCCACGGGCAAACCGCCTGGAACGTCGACACCCGCATCCAGGGCCACTTGGATGTCCCGCTCAACGAGCGCGGCCATTGGCAGGCGCAGCGCCTGGCCGCAGCGCTGGCGCAAGAGGGCCTTGCGGCCGTCTATGCCAGCGACCTCAGCCGCGCCTTTGAAACCGGCCGCTATGTGGCGCAGGCCGCCGGCGTGCCCATCCGGCCCGATGTCGGCCTGCGCGAGCGCGGCTTTGGCCTGTTTGAAGGCCGCACCTTCAAAGAGGTCGAGGCCGAGTTGCCCGATCAGGCCCTGCTGTGGCGCAAGCGCGACCCGCACTTCGCGCCCGCGGGTGGCGAGTCGCTGGTGCAGGTGCAAGAGCGCGTTGTGAGCACTTGCCATCGGCTCGCAGCCCAACACCCAGGCGAGCTGATCGCCTTGGTGGGCCACGGCGGCGTGCTGGACGCGCTCTACCGAGAGGCCACTCGCCAGGACCTGCAAGCGCCGCGCAGCTGGGAGCTGGGCAACGCCGCCATCAACCGCCTGCTGTGGTCACCCCAGGGCCTAGCTCTTGTTGGCTGGGGCGATGTGGCCCACTTGAGCGACGATGCGCTGGACGATGGGACGGTTTGACCGGATCGCTGCGAGGGCGCGATGGGTGACTTGACACGGACCCCAATTGCCGCCGTCCGGTCTCTCACCATGGGCCGCGGGCTGTTACCTTTACCCGCTTGACATCAACACGGCCTCCTGCATGAGCCGTCCGATCCCAAAGCCGTCAAAAACATCGGCCGATTGCAAGGCTGTGCGGCTTGATCAGGTCCGCGACCACCCCTTTAGGTGTTGCTTTTTAGCAGCGCGGCAACAGGAGCTGGAGCGAGCGAAGCAGGCCCGATTTGCTTAAAAACCACGGTTTTTGAGCCCCTGGACCGTACAACTCATCAACGGCCCGAAACCAGCGGCGCGCGCAGCAAGCGCCCATGAAAAAACCCCGCCCAGTTGCCTGAGCGGGGTTGGATACTTGCTAAATCTCAACTGGCGCGAAGGCCAGCGGGGAATTAGAAGGAGTGAACGACACCAGCGTCGGCCAAGCCCTGCTTGCTGCTGTCGCGGTCAGGACGACTGCCTGTGTTGTTCTTACGAGTCTGCGTAGCGACGTTGGCGTGCAGATAGGTGCGCTTGCTCAGGTCATGGCGAATGCCGAGACCCAGCTTGGCGTCGTCCTTCTGGCCGGGGGCTCCATTGCCGTTCCAAACGCTGTAGCCAACGCGAAAGCTGTTGGCACCCATGGGGATGATTGCGCCGATACCCCAGTTCTTGATCTCACCGTCGATTGCTACGCCACCGGACGTACCCGCTACAGTACCTGCAGCTGTATGGGCAGCTGCTGCCCCCATCAATCCAGATTGGACGTAGGCGGATGCCGCGGACATGGTCACGCCCAGTCGGTCAGCGGCGTTGCCACCTTTGATGCTGTTGTAGTGAGCGATCACGCGGGCAAAACCAGCGTTGTACGAGCCCCAAATCGGAGTCATCGTGTCGCCCACACGGTTTTGCTCGTGACCGACGTTAATCGCAATGGGGCCGGCGGAATATCCAGCATAGAGCGACATGTGGGTTTTGGTAGACGTCGATGTCAGCGGGGTGGTGCCGTTCGTCGTGGCGGCCACAGCGGCCAGCTTGCGCGGCGAGAAGCTCGCGCCGAGAGTAAAGCCGTTGATATTGGGCGAGGTGTAGAAAATGCCTTGGTCGATACGGCCTTCACCGCCAGCTGCGTAGTCGGTTGCGAAGCCAGGCGCGTACTGGGTTCCAGCCACGGTGGTCACACCCCAGGGATCGGCTCCGCCGATGGGGCCTTGCACAGCAGTCAGACCGCGGCCGAGCTTGATGGTACCGAAGCCGCCGACCACGCCCACGCGGGTTTCGCCTTGGAACAGGGGACGGGCACCAGCGGACTGCGAGAGACCGTCAGCAATGCCGAACCGCATACCCACATCAGCCACAGCACGAAGACCGCCGCCGAGGTCTTCAGTGATGGCAAAACGGATGGCGTTGGCGCCGCCGTCTTCAGTCAACGTGTAGTTGGCCTGGCCGGGGGCCACTTGGGCGGTGTAGCGCAAGCTGGCATCCATACGGCCAGAAATCGTCACGCTCGACTGAGCCATGGCGCCAGTGGCTGCCAGAGCAGCCAAAGCAGCCAAAGCAGCTTGACCGCGATTGCACCAGGGAAATCGGTAAGCCCTTGCCGTGTCGGCAATTTTTCGTCAAATTAAAAAAAACAGCAGACCCGCACTTGTACGGCGCCGAGCATGCAACTCAAGCTGCGCCGGCTGAGCATGGGTTCACGCCCATCAGGCTGCCGGCCGCATGCGCCAGAGCCACCCCGGGCCTGAAGAGCGGGTAAGCAAATGAAAAAAGGAATCCATGGGCATGACGCCCCGGCGTACCACACGTAGCCTGACGACCATGACAGAACTGGAACGACTGCGAGCGCAAGAGGCGGCCAATGATGAGCCGGCCCCGAGGGTGGCCGGTGCGCGCCAGCGCGAGCGCACGGTGCCGATTCCGCAAAGCCTCACGCCCGTGCCCGGTTATCCGCAAGAGCTGGTGGTGTTCAAGATGGCGGCCAGCCGCTTTTGGCAGATGCGCTGCTGGATGGACGGGCGCAGCCACCGGCGCAGCGCCCGCACCGAGTCGCTGCGCCTGGCGCTGCACGCCGCGCGCCTGTTCTACGAGGAGATGCTGGCGCGCAAACACAGCCAGCTGCCCAACGCAGAGGCAGGGCCGACGGCGGTCGCAGCCAGCGCCCCACCCGTCACGCCCTCGGACCGCTCGGTCAGCTTCGGCCATCTGGCCGAAAACCTGATGCGCGACGAACGCGCACGCGCGCAGCGCGGCGAGTGGAGCCTGGGCAGCTGGCAGGTGATGCGCAACCGGCTCGATGCTGCCCTGCTACCGCGCTGGGCCGATGTGCCGGTGCAGCAGATCGACCACCAGGCCCTGCTCGAGCTCAGCCAAGACCTGAGCGCACGCTTTTCCACCACCACGGTCAGCCAATACCTGGTGGTCGTGCGCAAGGTGCTCAACCATGCGCTGGCCAGCGGGCTGTTGATCAAGCTGCCCGTGTTTCCCAAGATCAAAATTCACACCACGCCGCGTGGCGCGTTCACGCCCAGCGAATACTGGCAGATCATCCGCTGCGCCCGCCGTCTGCGCGGGCGCAGCTTCCCGATGGCCGGCGAGCAGGTGCGCCAGCGCTACAAGATTCGCCGTCCCGAGCAGGTGATGCCGCCCGACCTGGCCTGGGCGATCGGCTTCATGCTGCACAGCTTCATCCGTCCCAGCGACCTCAAGACCCTCAAGCACCGGCATGTGGAGATCGTGCTCAAGCGCCACCACTACCTGCGCCTGACCCTGCCGGAGACCAAGAGCCACGACAAGCCCATCGTCACGCTGCAGCCGGCCGTGCGCATCTACCGCAGCTTGCGCCAGGAGCAGCTCAAGGCGGGCTACGGCGGCGCAGACGACTATCTGTTTTTGCCCCAGATCAAAGACCGCCACTACGCGCACTGGGTGCTCAACTTTCATTTCAACTGGGTGCTGTCTGAAACTGGCCTGAAGAAAGGGCCGCACGGCCAGAGCCGCAGCCTGTACAGCCTGCGCCATTCGGCCATCACGTTCAGGCTGCTCTACGGTCAAGGCATCGATCTGCTCACGCTGGCCCGCAATGCACGCACCAGCGTGGACGTGATCAACCGACACTATGCAAGCACGGTCACCGGCGAGCAGAACATCGGCTTGCTGCAAAGCCGAAGACGACAGCGGTCACGCTAAAGGGATGCGGCTCGGGCGGCACGCCCCATCGCGCCGAGGGCGGCGCTCCTACACAGGGCTCATGGGAGCGAGGGCCCCGCCTTGTTGAAGCCGCGCCCTCGCGGCGATGCGGCGCTTGGTCGGGCGCTGCCTACCGCGGCGGCATCAAGGCCCTGAGGTCCAGTGCGCTGGTGCGCAAGTTGTCCTGGGCCTTGGCGCGCTGGGCTGCCGTGGTGCTGGCATGCAGCTGGGCCATCACCTGGCAACTTTGCTGACGCATGCCCAGCACTCGCGCTCGCTCGACCGGCTCTTGCGGATCGATCATGCGCGAGAGCAAGGCGCGCAAAGTGCTGCGGGC
>JBILGP010000209.1:0-4430 GCA_044350985.1 Polaromonas sp.
CAAGCCGGCAAGCAGTTTCGACTTCGCGGCAAGGGCATCAAGGGCCTGCGGTCGAGCTATCCGGGCGACCTGTACTGCCACATTGCGGTCGAGACGCCAGTCAAGCTGACCGAGGCGCAGCGCAAATTGCTCAAGGAGTTTGACGACTCGCTCAAGAAAGGCGGGGCCAAGCACAACCCGACCGAAGAGGGCTGGACCGACAAGCTCAAGAATTTCTTCAGCGGCTGACGGAACCGGTTTTCAAACCGCCGCCAGCCACCATCGAGCGCTTGCAGCGCTGCCCGCGACCCAGCCTCACGCCTGAGCTGTGTCTGGCGTGCCCTGATCGTGGCCGATGCGCCACTGGCGCCACAGAGCCCCTGCACACAGCGCCAGCAAAGCCAGGAAAGCAAGCGCAGACCAGTTGGCAATCGACAGTCCCAGGAGGGTCCAATCGATCTTGGTGCAGTCGCCGCTGCCACGGAAAATCATGGGAATGGCCCGCTTGAGCGGGAAGGTTTCGATCATGCCGTAGAAATCCCGGCCACAGGAATAGCTTTCGGGTGGAAACCATTGCAGCCAGCTCTGGCGCGCCGCAACGAAAGCACCAAAGCCAGCCAGCAAGCCCGATGCCGCCAAAGCCAATTGCTGCGCGAGGCGCTTTGAAGTCAGGCCAGCGAAGGCCGAGCAAGCCGCGATCAAGACCAGCGCATAGCGCTGAACGATGCACATCGGGCAAGGCTCGAGGCCGAGCCCGTGCTGCAAGTACAAACCGAAACCGAGCAAACCCATGCACACGGCGAAAACAAGCGCCGCAGCGCCCACGGGCATCAGGGCCGCCTCAAGCAGTCTCGAAGCCGCTGCCCGCTCGCTCATGCGTGCATCGCCATCGCACCAGAGTGCATCAAGTGCCTCAAGGGATCGGCTTTTACTTCTTGCTCAACTGAGCGTCGAGTTCCTTGCACGAGGGGGCGCAAACGGCCTGCGCCTTGCCCAGCACTTTTTTGGTTCCCATCATCGACCTGGGCCTGTGCTTGCCACACAGGAAACACGACATGGTGGCGCTGCCAAATGAGGTGGTGGCCACAAAAGGCGAGCCGGAGACTTTGGACTTGTAGCGCAAACCATCCGGCAGGACGGCGGTCTTGGTTTCAGTTCTTGCCACTGGCGGTGCCCTTTTCGATGCGCGCGGCGCGCGTTCCATGCTGCTGAGGCGGCCGTTGCGTCCGATCACGGAAAAGCACCGTGCCAGGGTCAACGACAGCAATCAAACCCAATATTTTACGCCCAATGGCCGATTGGGCGTAATCGGGCCGAACTGGACGTCAGGCGCAGGCTTTGGACAGGAGGCTCAAGCACGGCACTGGCCGAGTACTGACCGAGCAGTGACCGAACGCTGGCCGGGGCTATGGCGGGGCTCGTGTTCGCTTTCAGAGCTATTTCATGGCCTCAGCAGGCCGGCGCCCCTTGACGTAGGCATCACTGGGCAAGTAGCGCTTGCCATCGGCGTAGCGCCAATCGACCATGGTGCCGCGGTTGCCCCGCAAATCGAGCTTGCCCACATAAGCACCCATGGTCGACTGCTGGTCGATGGCCCGAAATTCGGCCGGGCCAAACGGAGTGCTGAACCGCAGGCCGCGCATGGCCACAATCAGCTTTTCGTTGTCGACCGACTTGGCCTTGTTGATCGCGGCAAAAATCGCCTGCATGGTGGCGTAACCCACGACCGAGCCGAGCTTGGGATTCTCACCGAAGCGGCGAATGTAGTTGGCCGCAAAGCTGGCGTGTTCACGGGTGTCGATCTGGTCCCAGGGGTAGCCGGTGACGATCCAACCGCGCGGCGTCTCGTCCTTGAGCACATCGAGGTACTCCGGTTCACCCGACAAGAGCGAAACCACTGGCGTTTTGGGGAAGATGCCGCGCTGGTTGCCTTCGCGAACCAGGCGCGCCAGATCGGGGCCGAAGGTAACGTTGAAGATCGCCTCGGGCTTGGCCGCCATGGTCGCCTGCAGCGTGGTGCCCGCCTCCAATTTCCCTTGCGCGGGCCACTGCTCACTGACAAATTCGACGTCGGGCCGACGCGCCTTGAGCAGCTCTTTGAAGCTGGCCACGGCGCTTTGCCCGTATTCGTAGTTCGGCGCGATCGTGGCCCAACGCTTGGCAGGCAGCTTGACCGCCTCTTCAACCAGCATGGCCGCTTGCATATAAGTGCTGGCCCGCAAGCGGAAGGTGTAACGGTTGCCCTTTTCCCAGACGATGGCATCGGTCAGGGGCTCACTGGCGACAAAAAGCCGCTTGTTCTTCAAGGCATGATCGGCCAGGGCCAGGCCAACATTGGACAAAAAGCCGCCCGCCAGCACGTCGACCTTTTCCTTGGCCGTCAGTTCCACCGCATGGCGCAAAGCCTCTTCGGGGCGGCCCGCATCGTCACGCGCAATCACTTCCACCGGCCGGCCCAGCAACCCCCCGACCTGGTTGATTTCCTCGACGGCCAACTGCCAGCCGTAGCGGTAGGGCTGCGTGAACTGGGGAATGGCCGAATAGCTGTTGATCTCACCGATGCGTATCGGTAGCTTGGCCGCGGCCGCCCGCGCACCGGCGCTGCCGAGCAGCAGGTTTGCGAGCACGGCCGTCAAGGCAGTGCGCTTGCTGATCTTCATGGTCTACCTTTCCTGGCAAGGGCCTGCGCGCGCATGTTTGCGCTGCGCGAAATTGACAGTGAACCACTGTACCAGCGCCCCACCCCCAAACGCCCGGCCCTCGCGGCAAAACCCGCCACCTTCACGGTGCATAAGCATATGTGCATAAGCGTCCAACCAAACTGTCGTTTAAGTTCATGAGCGCCGTGACTACAGTCTGCGCGCCAACCCTGATCAAACCCGCCCATGTACGCCTACACCTCCTTTGACCGGCAGTTCGTCACCGCGCGCGCGCAACAATACCGCGACCAGCTCGAACGCTGGCAGGCCGGCTTGCTCAGCGACGAAGAGTTCAGGCCGCTGCGACTGCAAAACGGTTGGTACATCCAGCGCCACGCGCCCATGCTGCGGGTGGCCATCCCCTATGGCGAGCTTTGCAGCGCTCAGTTGCGCACCTTGGCTCGCATCGCGCGCGAGTACGACCAGCCCAGTGCCCAGGATCTGGCGGCGGCGCAAGCCCAGCAGGATCGGCTAGGCCCCAGCCCAGCGCCCCTGCGCGCCGGTCTTGCGCACTTCACCACACGGCAAAACGTTCAGTTCAACTGGATTGCGATCGAGCGATCAGCCGATGTCATGGACCTGCTGGCCCAGGCCGATCTACACGGCATACAGACCAGCGGCAACTGCATCCGCAACATCACCAGCGATGAGCTCGCTGGCATCGCCGTCGACGAGATCGCCGATCCTCGGCCTTATGCCGAAGTCCTGCGGCAGTGGAGCACGCTGCACCCTGAATTTGCCTTTCTGCCGCGCAAGTTCAAGGTTGCGATCACCGGCGCGCAGCACGACCGCGCCGCCACCGCCTGGCACGACGTGGGTCTGCATTTGCTGCGCAGCGCCAGTGGCGAACTGGGCTTTAGGGTCGTGGCCGGCGGTGGCATGGGGCGAACGCCGCTGACCGGCACCGTCGTGCGCGAATTCTTACCGTGGCATCAGTTGCTCAATTTCATGGAGTCGGTGGTACGTGTCTACAACCGCTGGGGCCGACGCGACAACCTCTACAAGGCACGCCTGAAAATTTTGGTCAAGGCCGAGGGCCCGCGCTACATCGACGAGGTCGAACAGGAGTACCGCCGAATCATGGAGGTCGACGGCGGCCAGCACACGCTGACCACAGCCGAGATCGAGCGGGTGGCCCTGAGCTTTGCGCCGCCTTTGCAGCCACAGGGCGACGCGGCCAGCCGCGCCCGCACCGCTGGCGCTTTGATACAGGTCGCCGCGCAGGAGCGGCATTTCGCGGCATGGCTCAAACACAACGTTGCCGAGCATCAAAACCCAGACCTGGCTGCCGTCACGTTGTCGTTCAAGCGCGTCGGGCTGGCGCCTGGCGATGCCACAGCCGATCAACTCGATGCACTGGCGCTGCTGAGCGAGCAGTTCAGCGCCGGCAAAGCGCGGGTGACCCACAAGCAAAACCTGCTGTTGCCCTGGGTGCGCAAAGACCAGCTTGCCGATCTTTGGCGTCGTGCGCGCGAACTCGGCCTGGCCAGCCCCAATATCGGCCTGCTCACCGACATGATCGCCTGCCCGGGCGGGGACTACTGCGCGCTGGCCAATGCACGCTCGATTCCAATCGCCCAGACCATCACCGAGCGCTACCAGGACCTCGACGAGTTGCACGATAGCGGGCCGGTCGATCTGCACATCAGCGGCTGCATCAACTCCTGCGGCCATCACCACAGCGGCCACATCGGCGTGCTGGGCGTCGACAAGGACGGGCAGGAGTGGTACCAGGTCTCCATCGGCGGCTCG
>JBILGP010000210.1:0-4422 GCA_044350985.1 Polaromonas sp.
AGAGCGATCGGACCAAGCCCCTACCGGCCGAGTCCCTTTGCACAATGCGTTTTTGTGCGCGCCCGGTTCAACGCAGACCAGCAATGTAGTCCGCCAAGGCACGGATCTCCCGGTCGTTGAGTTTGGCTGCCACCTGGCTCATCTGCAAGCTGTTACCCCGGCTGCCGTCGCGGTAGGCCGCAAGCTGCGCGGCGGTGTACTCGGCATGCTGGCCGCCCAGACGGGGATATTGCGCCGGGTTGCCCGCGCCGCTAGGGTTGTGGCAGCCGGCACAAGCGGCAATCTGGCGATCGGCCACGCCGCCGCGGTAGATGCGCTCGCCCAGCGCAACCAAATCTTTGTCTTTGGCAAAGCCAGGCTTGATTTTCTTGCTCGCCAACCAATACGAGATGTTTCTCATATCCTCGTCAGACAGACCGGCGGCCATGCCTTGCATGACCGCGTTCTTGCGCACTCCCGACTTGTACTCCTTGAGCTGCTTGATCAGGTACTCGGGGTGCTGCTGGGCCAGCTTGGGGTTGATGGGCGAGCCCGAGTTGCCGTCGGCTCCATGACAGGCCGCGCAAGCAGCGTTGAACCTGGCCTCGCCTGCGACCAAGTCGGGTTTGGCTGGGGCTTTGGCCGTCGCAGTGGCGGCTTGGGCCAGAGGAGCCGAAAGGGCCAAGAGGGCAGCCAGGAGAGTAGAGGCGAGCAGCTTCATAGGGACGCTTTTTGATGGACGCGAAATGTGTGGGCCGGTGATGCAAACGGCAAACACCCGATTTTACAATGAGTGGGTCACCCGGTTGGAACTGCGGCCACAATCGCGGCAGCCAGAGCCAGATCGTGGCGCTGCGCCCCCCCATCCTGCTGCCCCCAACCACTGCCCGCCATGACATCCACCGAGCCGGTCCGCGTAGACCCCAAGTTGGCCTTGGGCTGGCTGCACACCGCGCGCTTTCTGACCACAGCGCCACAGCTAGAGCACCTGCCAGCGCTCGATGTGGCCGAAATCGCTTTTGTGGGGCGCTCCAACGCCGGCAAGTCGACCTGTATCAATACGCTGACGCAGCAAAACCGGCTGGCCTTTGCCTCCAAGACACCGGGGCGGACGCAGAGCATCAACCTGTTTTCACTGGGCAAGCAAGGCTTGACCGACGCCGTGCTGGCCGACCTGCCCGGCTATGGGTATGCGGCCGTGCCCAAGCAGGCCAAGCTGCGCTGGCAGCGCGTCATGGCCAATTACCTGGTCAGCCGCGAAAACCTGCGCGCTGTGGTGCTGCTGTGCGATGCGCGTCTGGGCCTGACCGAACTTGACGACATCTTGCTCGAAGTGATCCGGCCGCGGGTGGAGCAAGGGCTGCATTTTCTGGTGCTGCTGACCAAGGCGGACAAGCTCAACCGCAGCGAGGCGGCCAGGGCACTGTCTATCGTGCAGCTCCAAGCCGGTGGGGGCCAGGTACAGATGTTCTCAGCCCTCAAGCGCCAGGGCGTCGAGCAAGCCGCCCAAACCCTGTGGCACTGGATCCATCCGCAAGTCCCGCCTGCAGATCCCGCAGCAAAGCCAGCATGACAGGCATCGAGCAGTTCGATGTCGCCCTGCCTCACGGCATCACCTTGGCGTGCCGCGCAGCCGGAAAGCCGGGGCGGCCGGTTCTGGTGTTTCTTCACGGCTTTCCGCAAGCGGCTTTTGTTTGGGACGCCCTGCTGCTGCATTGGAGCGCGCCAGAGCACGGCGGCTACCGCTGCATTGCTCCCAATCTGCGCGGCTACGCCGGCTCGAGCGCGCCGGCCGATGTGCAGGCCTACCGACCACGCCATCTGGTGCAAGACATCAGCGCGCTAATCCGAGCCCTGGGCGGGCCGGGCGTGGCGGCGCTGGTGGCCCACGACTGGGGTGGAGCCATCGCCTGGAATCTGGCGGCGCAAGAACCCGCCTTGCTGCAGCGACTGGTCATCATCAACGCGCCGCACCCCCTGCTCTTTGCACGCGAACTGGCGCAATCGCCGGCCCAGCAGGCGGCCAGCGCCTACATGAACTTCCTGGCCCGCCCTGACGCGGCGCAGAAATTGGCGGAAGACGATTTCAGACGCCTGTGGGCCTTGCTCAAAGGCATGGGGACAGGCCAGGAGAACAATTGGCTCAATGAGGCACTGCAGGCACAGCATCGAGCCGCCTGGCAACAAGGCCTGGCCGGGCCCTGTGCCTACTACGCGGCCACACCGCTGCGCCCACCGGCTCAGGGCCAGCAACCCGACAAACGGCCCACGCCGACCCTCGGCCGCATTGAGGTGCCTACGCTCGTGATCTGGGGCATGCGCGACCAGGCCTTGCTGCCCGACCTGCTCGAAGACTTGCAAGACCATGTGCCGCGGCTGCGCGTGCACCGCGTGGCAGACGCCTCGCACTGGATCGTTCATGAACGCGGCGCGTTGGTGATCGAGCAGATCACCGGCTTTTTGCAGCGCGAGCCTGGCTAGGGCCTCAGTAAGCCGCAGGCTCGCCCGGTGGCCGGCTCTTAAAGCGCCGGTGCACCCAGTAATACTGCGCCGGCATGGTCAAAATCCAACGCTCGAGCCGCTCATTGGCCAACGCCGTATCGGCCTGCACATTCCCGCTGGGATAGTCTTGCCAGGCGGGCAAGACTTCGATGTCATAGCCGGTATCGGTGATGCGGGCGATCAGCGGCACCACCTTGGCCCGCCCCAGTCGGGCAAAGCGCGCCAAAGACGGCACGGTGGCCGCCGACACCCCAAAAAAAGGCACGAAAACCGACCCGTCGGCGCCAAGGTCCATATCGGGCAAGAGAAAGAGCAGTTCGCCCCGACGCAGGCCGGCCACGTTGTCCTTGATGCCGTCCGTGCGCGCAAACAGCCGCACCTGGCCCCAGCGCCGCCTGCCTGCATGGATCCAGGCGTCGAGCGTCGGGTTGGATTGGCGCGAGTAGATGGTGGAAAACTGGCGCGCCACCCGCATCGTCACCGCTGTCGCACCGGCATCGAGCCCATAAAAATGCGGGCTAAAGATCACGGTGGGGTCGGTGCCTTCGAACTCGTGCAAGGCGCCATGCAGATGCAGGCGACGGCCAAGCTGCGCCTGCGAGGCATGCCAGAGCCAGCCCCGATCGAGCCAAGCCTGAGCGAAGTAGACAAAACTCTGACGCGCCAGGCGCGCGCGCTCGGCCTCGGACCGCTGGGGAAAGCACAGGCGCAAATTGCACATCACCACATGCCGGCGCGTGCGCGCCAGCGCATACAGCAGCCATCCCAGCGCCGTGCCCAAGGCGCGCAGCCAAGCCAGCGGCAAAAGACCCAGGAGCCGCATCACGCCCAAACCCACGCCGGTAAAGAAAGCGCTCAAGCCCATCACAGCGTCCCCTGCGACTGGCCGTGCGGCTGGCGCGGCTGCTTGTAACGGGCGTAGGCCCAGAGATATTGACCCGGCAGGCTCAAAATCAGCGCCTCGTTGGCCCGGTTGATCCGGGTGACCGCCTCCAACAAGTCCGGGGCCGGCGTGACGTCCAGCCCCGGCACGGGCGCCTGAAATTGCATCCGATAGCCGCGGCCTGCCGGCAAGCGCTCGGTGCGAACCGGCACCAGGGCTGCCCCGCTTTGCAAAGCCAGCTTGGCCGCCAAGGTCATGCTATAGGCGGGGCGGCCAAAAAAAGGCGCCCACAAACCCAGTCCCTCAGGTGGCACCTGATCGGTGAGCAAGGCGACCGACCCACCCGAACGCAGGGCTTTGAGCATCTGCCGGATACCAGTCAGGGTGGCCGGCGCCATGGCCAGGCCCGGCCGCTCCCGGCTCACCCGCATCAACTCGGCCAGCCAGGCTTGGCGCGAGGGCCGGTACAGTGCGGTGACCGGGCCATAGAGTTCGGCCAGCGCCTGCGGCGCGAGCTCAAAACTGCCGCAATGGGCAGAAAAGAAGATCACCCCGCGCCCCTGCGCCCGCAGGGCATCGACCACCTCGCGCCCCTCGATCTGAACCTGCGGCAGGCAACTGAGGTGCTGCGGCCGCAGCCACAGCCGAGGCAGCTCTGCCACCAGCCGCCCCGCATCGGCAATGGCGGGTCGGGCCTGTTCAAAAGCCAGGCCCGCCTGCGCCACCTGCGCCCGGAAATTGCGCCGATAGGCGGGGCTGACGAACCAGACCAGCCAGCCCAGAAAGCCGCCGAGCGCATGCAGCAAGGGCAGCGGCCAACTCGAAAGAATGCGAAACAGCAGATGCATGGAGGTCAGGACCTTGGGGGGCCAAGTGTAGAAGCCCGGCAGTGCCTATAATGCGGCCGTCGCTGAGTTACTGAACAACTTGCAGGGCGACGTTAAACCCAACTGCTAAAGCGTTCGCCGTGACTCCAAAGCCGGCAACGCGCCGAGCAAGACTTTTTTTGGAGAGCACACCCATGGCGAACGACTACCTCTTTACTTCCGAATCGGTCT
>JBILGP010000211.1:0-4409 GCA_044350985.1 Polaromonas sp.
GTGAGGACGCGGGGATCAGGTCGCGGTAGGCTGGACCGTAGGCCGCCGGCAGCAGCTGGTCGTCGTCGCCCCAGATGATCAGGGTGGGCGCGCTGATGCGGTGCAGCCATTTGCGCAGGTGCGGGTTGTGCATGCGCGGGCTCCAGCCCAGCTTGGCCGTCATGAGCCGGTTCTTGAGCATCACCATCACCGCTTCTTCGCTGGTGGCTTGGGGCGCCGATCGCGCCAGCTCTTGGTTGTGAAAGAGCTTGCTGGTCAGCTCTTCGGGTGACCACATAAACATGTCGCCCTTGCGCACCCCAGGCACGGAAATGCCGGCTGGCGCCACCAGGGTGAGGGACTTGATTTTTTCGCAGGTGCAGGTGGCCAGCTCGGCCGCGATCCAGCCGCCTAAAGACGTTCCCACCAGATGCACCGCGGACAGGCCCAGGTGGTCGATCAGGTCACGGTAAAAGTGGGCCAGATCGCCCACGTTGTCCAGCCATTCAGGCGTATCGGAGCCGCCAAAGCCCGGGTGCTCTGGCACGATCACGTCGTAGTGTTGGGCCAGCATGTCCATGAAGGGCAGCCAATTCGCCGCCCCCGATGCGCCGTGCAGGAACAGCAGGGGCTGACCCTGGCCTTTGCGCATGATCCGGATGCGGCATCCGGTCACCGTCTCAAAAGTCTCCTCGTGCGCCACTTCGGGCCTCCCCTGGTCTGTCTGGCCTGATGCCCGGCCGGTTACTCGACGTTTGAAAAAAGTGTACACCTTGTCACTTCGATTGGGTCAAGATAAATCACCTGTCGAAAACCCTAATTTCATTGAAATCTTAGGTATTTTTCCGGTGGTGCGAGCCCGACCGCGCTTTCCTCTTGGGCTCATCGGGTGTAAAAATCGGGCTACTTGTATACCTTAAGGGGTTTGCCGCATGTTCAAAGATCTGTTTGGAATGGTCGGGCAGGTGGCGGCCGTGACGGGTGCGGCCAGCGGGCTGGGTCTGGCCATGGCCGAAGTGCTGGCCGACGCCGGCGCCACTGTGGTGCTGCTGGATGTGGACGCGCAGGGCCTGGAGGCGGCGCGCGAGTCGATCACCGCCGCCCGGGTGGAGACGGCGGTGCTCGATGTCAGCGATCGCGCGGCCATCCGCAGCGAGATCGATCGCATCGTTGCGCGTCACGGCCGGATTGACGCCGTCATCGCCAACGCCGGCGTGACGGCCGGCCCGGGCTATCGCACCGAGATCGGTCAGATCAACGCGGTGAAAGACGAACAGTGGGACCGGGTGCTGTCGATCAATTTGTCGGGCGTCTTTGTGACCCTGCAGGCCGCTGCTGCACACATGAAGAAGCAGCGCTCGGGCCGCATCGTGGCCGTGGCCTCCGTGGCGGGGCTCAAGTCGGAGGTGATGTGTGGCTACGCCTACACGGCCACCAAGGCCGCCGTGGTCAACTTGGTGCGCCAGGCGGCGATGGAGTTGGCGCCCTACAACGTGATGGTCAATGGCATCGCGCCCGGGCCCTTTCGCACCAACATCGCCAATGGCCGCATCCGGCAACCGGAGGTCGAGGCCGAGTTCGCGTCCATGGTGCCGCTGGGCCGCATCGCAAGCCCGCAAGAGCTCAAGGGCCTGGCCTTGCTGCTGGCCTCGCCGGCCTCGAGTTTTATGACCGGCACCACCATCCCGATTGACGGTGGCATCATGGCCAGATAAGGCGCAGCCGGAGACCTGCCATGCACGAATCGACCCCATCGACCTTCCAAGGGCGGCTGATCCAGACCGCCTTCATCACCGACGACATCCACGCCTCGATGCGCGAGTTGACCCGCACGCTGGGTGCGGGCCCCTGGTTCCTGCGCGAGCGGGGCGTCTTTCCCAAGCAGGTCTATCGGGGCCAGCCCTCGCAGACGGCCCTGGCCATTGCCCTGGGCTATGCCGGGGACATGCAGTTTGAAATCATCCAGCAGCTCGACGACTCGCCCTCGGTCTACCGCGATCAGTTTGAGCGCAGCGGTTACGGCCTGCATCACTTCGGCATGGCGGCCACCGACTACCCGGCCGCACTGGCGCACTACCAAGGCATGGGCGATACCCTGGTCTACGAGGCCGAAGTCGCCAACGGAGCCCGCGTGGGCTACTTCGACACCCACGGCCGCCTGCCGGCCATGATCGAGGTCATCGAATTCCTGCCGGCCACCCAAGCCATGTTCGGGCGCTTTCGCGACAGCGCCCGCGACTGGGACGGGAGCGATCCGGTCAGGCTGCGCGCTTGAGGCTGCAGCCCCTGCGCGCGTTTGGGTGAGCACCGCTTAGACCGGCAGGTCCTGGTACGGGCCAGCGCAGCGCTGCCACAATATTGCCATGATCGTGCAAAAGATTTTGGTCCCGCTGGGCGGGGTGGCGCTGGTGGCGCTGGGTTACCACTATGGCGGCTGGGGTGGCGTGGCGATGACGGCCGGCGCGCTGGTGATGTGGGTGTTGCTGCACTTTACGCGGCTGATGCGGGTGCTGCAGCGGGCGGCGCAGCGGCCGGTCGGCTATGTCGACAGCGCCGTCATGCTCAATGCCAAACTCAAGCGCGGCATGACGCTCATGCATGTCATCGCCATGACCCGCTCGCTCGGGCAACTGCGCAGCGAAAAAGATGTGCAGCCCGAGGTCTACCGCTGGACCGATGGCAGCGACTCTTGGGTGGACTGCACGTTTGCAACAGGCCGGCTGATCGGCCATGAAATGCAGCGGCCCAAGCAGGCCCAGCCAGAGCCGGCGCCCGATGCAACTTTGCCGCCGCCCTAAAATGGGCTTTCCAGCCGGCAGACCCTGGAGTGCGGGTGCTTGCCGGCGCCTTGTTTGATCGTTGAAAAAGGACTTTGCGCATGGCCCCGATTCCCGCTTCCATGGACGACCGCGACGGCAAGATCTGGATGGACGGCCAGATGGTCGATTGGCGCGATGCCAAGATCCATGTGCTGTCCCACACCCTGCACTATGGCTGCGGCGCCTTCGAGGGCGTGCGGGCCTACAAGACCGCCCAGGGCACCGCCATCTTCCGCCTGGAGGAGCATACGCAGCGCCTGTTCAACAGCGCCAAGATCTTGCGCATGAACATCCCGTTTAGCGTGCAAGACGTGATGCAGGCGCAAAGGGCTGTGGTGCGCGAAAACAAGCTCGAGAGCTGCTACCTGCGCCCGCTGACCTGGATTGGCTCGCAAAAGCTCGGCGTCTCGCCCCGGGGCAACAAGATCCACATCATGGTGGCCGCCTGGGCCTGGGGGGCTTACCTGGGCGAGGAGGGCATGAAGCGCGGCATTCGTGTCAAAACCTCGAGCTACACCCGGCACCACGTCAACATCACCATGACGCAGGCCAAGGCGGTGAGCAACTACACCAACTCCATCTTGGCCAATATGGAGGCGCTCGACGACGGATACGACGAGGCCATGCTGCTCGACGCCTCTGGTTTTGTCAGCGAGGGCGCGGGCGAGAACCTCTTCATCATCAAGGACGGCGTGGTCTACACCCCCGACCTGTCGGCCGGCGCGCTCAACGGCATCACCCGCAACACCATCTTCCACATCTGCAAGGATTTGGGGCTGGAGCTGGTGCAAAAGCGCATCACCCGCGACGAGGTCTACATTGCCGATGAGGCTTTCTTCACCGGCACGGCCGCCGAGGTCACGCCCATCCGTGAGCTCGACCGGGTGCAAATTGGCATTGGCTCGCGCGGGCCGCTGACCGAAAAAATCCAAGATGCGTTCTTTGACATCGTCAACGGCCGCAATCCCAAGTATGCGGGCTGGCTGACCCTGGTCTGAAGCCAGGCGCCTTCGACCGCACAACGAGGCAAGACGATGCAAGTCAAGGACAAAGGCCAGAGCGTGGAGCTGCTGGCCAAGGACCTCAACAGCCAAGGTGGCGTGTTTTGTCCGAACCCGGCGATGGCGCTGTGGAGCGGCCATCCGCGGGTGTACCTCAATGTGGCAGACAGCGGCTCGGCCCGCTGTCCCTACTGCGGCACCGTCTACCAGCTCAAGGACGGCGAGCATTTCCACGCGGGCCACTGAGCGCCCCCGGCGCGCCGGCCAGCGCCAGCCTGGCCTGCCAGCGTGAGCGCCTCCCTCATCATTGCACCGCAGTGGCTGGGCGATGCGGTCATGACCGAGCCCTTGCTGCGCCGCCTGGCCGCGCGGGGCGAGCGGCTCACCGTGGCCGCCCTGCCCTGGGTGGCCCCAGTGTTTGAGGCCATGCCCCAGGTCAGCGAGATTGTCCCCGTGCCTTTTGCGCACGGGGGGCTGCAGTGGCGCGAGCGGCGCCAGGTGGCCCGGCAGCTGCAAGGGCGCTTTGACTGCGCCTATGTGCTGCCCAATTCGCTCAAAAGCGCGCTCGTGCCCTGGTGGGCCGATATCCCGCGGCGCGTGGGCTACCTTG
>JBILGP010000212.1:0-4404 GCA_044350985.1 Polaromonas sp.
TGGCCTGGCGCACCTGGCGCACCAGCAGTCGGTCGCGGCGGTAGGGCAGGACCTGCAAGGGCAGGGCCCGCTGCAGCATCTGCCGCAGCGCGTTTTCGTCGCGCCGGATCGGCAAGTCCAGGTAGCTCGGGTGCAGGCGCAAATGCGCTTGCGCCGGCTGACCGTCGGGCGGGGCAAAAAAATGCACCGACCCTGGAAACAGCAGCGGATAGACATCGGCATGGGGCGGCGGCGGATAGGGGAAATCGCTGCCTTGCAAGGCCACGCGCGAGTCGATCAGCCAACTGGCCACGCCGTGCAGATTGCGCAGCAGGCTGACCATGCAGAACTCGCGCCAGCGACCCAGCGGCTCGACCTCGCGCAGCACGATGGCCGCCTGCCCGTGATCAATTTGCAGCTTGAGCTCCACGTTGTCGCAAATCAGGCCGTGGTGGCGGCACCAGCGCTTGAGCGCTACGCCCAGGGTCGGGGCGCTCAGGCAGGAGCGGATCAGCATGCCGTAGCTGCCCCAGGGCAGGCGCCGGCGGCTCCAGCCCAGCGATTCGTCGTCGAGCTCCTGCATCGCATGGGCCGATAGGCGCTCCATTTGCAGCGCGCTGATGCGCTGTTGGGCATCGGTGACAAGAGATGGCTCGATTTGTGCAGCCATCAGCGCCCCCGAAGGGTCCAGCCCGCGCGCCTGATAGGCCCAGGCGATGGCCTGCACCAGTGCCATCGGTGTCACCGATTTGGGGGTTTGGGCTTGATGGGCGGGGGGCGGTGTGCGGCGGGCCATGGCGCCAGTGTGTCCGATTTCGGCCGCACCGCCTAATCGGCGTGAAAAATGGCATGAAATGCAACTTTTTGGGAGGCCCTGGGCGGCCGGTCTTCCCGTATCCTTGGGCACTCGGGCGGCCAAGTCCTTGCTGCCCGCCTGCCTTGGGGGTTGTTCGATGTCTGTCCTTTCAAGCCAAATCAACACGCGCTCGGCCGAGTTTGCGGCCAATGCGGCGCAGATGCAGGCCGCTGTTGCCGATCTGCAATTGCAGTTGGCGGCGGCTGCTGCCGGTGGCGGCGAGGCCGCGCGCGCCAAGCATGTGGCTAGAGGCAAGCTGCTGCCGCGCGAGCGGGTGCAGATGCTGCTTGACCCCGGCACGCCTTTTCTGGAGCTGGCCCCGCTGGCAGCGCACGCCATGTACAACGGCGATGCGCCCTGTGCGGGCATCGTCGCCGGCATCGGCCGCGTCGAGGGCACAGACTGCCTGATCGTGTGCAACGACGCCACCGTCAAGGGCGGAACCTACTACCCCATGACGGTCAAGAAGCATCTGCGTGCGCAGGAAGTGGCCATGCAAAACCGCCTGCCCTGCATTTACCTGGTCGACTCGGGCGGCGCCAATTTGCCCAACCAAGACGACGTCTTTCCGGATCGCGACCACTTTGGCCGCATCTTCTACAACCAGGCCAATATGAGCGCCCAGGGCATTGCACAGATCGCGGTGGTCATGGGCTCGTGCACCGCCGGCGGCGCCTATGTGCCCGCCATGAGCGACGAGACCATCATCGTCAAGAACCAGGGCACCATCTTTCTGGGCGGCCCGCCGCTGGTCAAAGCGGCCATTGGCGAGGTGGTGTCGGCCGAAGACCTGGGCGGTGGTGACGTGCACACTCGCCTGTCGGGCGTGGCCGACCATCTGGCGCAAAACGATGCGCACGCGATTGCCCTGGCCCGAGCGGCGGTGGCCACGCTCAACCGTCGCAAGCAAGCCGAGGTGACCCTGCAAAAGCCGGTTGCGCCGCTGTATGACCCCAAGGAGCTGTGCGGGGTCATTCCGACCGACACGCGCAAGCCCTATGACGTGCGCGAGATCATTGCCCGCATCGTCGATGGCAGCGAGTTTCATGAGTTCAAGGCCCGATTCGGCGCCACCCTCGTCTGCGGCTTTGCCCACATCGAGGGCATGCCGGTGGGCATCATCGCCAACAACGGCGTGCTGTTTTCGGAGTCGGCGCAAAAAGGCGCGCACTTCATCGAGCTGTGCTGTCAGCGCAAGACGCCGCTGGTCTTTCTGCAAAACATCACCGGCTTCATGGTGGGGCGCAAGTACGAAAACGAAGGCATTGCCCGCCATGGCGCCAAGATGGTGACGGCTGTGGCCACCGCCAGTGTGCCCAAGTTCACCGTCATCATTGGCGGCAGCTACGGCGCCGGCAACTACGGCATGTGCGGCCGCGCCTATTCGCCGCGGTTTTTGTGGATGTGGCCCAATGCGCGCATTTGCGTGATGGGCGGCGAGCAGGCCGCCGGCGTGCTGGCCACCGTCAAACGCGATGCGGTACAGGCCAAGGGCGGCACCTTGTCGGCCGAGCAAGAGGAGGCGATCAAGCGCCCCATCCTCGAGCAGTTTGCCCACCAGTCCCACCCCTACTACTCCAGCGCCCGCCTGTGGGACGACGGCGTGATCGACCCGGCCGACACCCGCCGGGTGCTGGCCCTGGGCCTGTCGGCTGCGCTCAATGCGCCGATGGGCGAGCCGAAGTTTGGCGTGTTCCGAATGTAATGTGTATGATTTACTCGATTCATACACATCAACAGGTGCCCGGATGCGAACCAACATCGTGATCGACGACCAGCTCATGGCCGAAGTCATGGCCACTGGCCGGTTCAAGACCAAGCGGGAGGCGGTGGAAGAGGGCTTGCGCCTGCTCAAGCGCCGCCAGGTCTACGACGGCTTGCTGGCCTTGCGTGGCAAGCTGCATTGGGACGACTCCGATGAAGGTTGGACCGAATACCGGAAAAGTCAGTTGGCCTTGAAGGCCGCAGGCCTGTCTCACGATACCGCTGCGCTGGCCGCTCCCAAGGAGCGGGCCTTGCCGCTGCCCCGGGTGGCCGTGGCTGCGCAAGTTGCGCCCAAGCCCTACCGTGGCCGCAAAAAGCCATGATGCTGGTCGATGCCAGCGTCTGGATCGATTTTTTCAGGCAGGCCCAAACCCCAGAGTGCAGACAGTTGGCGCAATGTCTGGAGGAAGGCCACGTCACGGTGGGAACCGCCGACCTGGTGATGTTCGAGGTGCTCAGGGGCTTTCGCCCGGGCCGCGCTTGCCAGGAGGCAGAGTTTTTGCTGTCGGCTTTGCCGCAGGTGGAAATCGGCGGCGCCGAGAACGCTTTGAACGCCGCTGCGCTGTACCGTCGTTTGCGCGCGCGTGGCTGCACCATTGGCAGTCCGGTCGATGTGCTGCTGGCCAGTTACTGCATCAGCCATGGCCATGTGCTGCTGCACAGCGATGCGGATTTCGACATCATCCGCAGCTTTGAGGATTTGGACACCTGGTCGCACTGAACCCCACATGCCCCACAAGGAGACCTGCTTGCCATGACCGCCACCCTTTACGACACCCCCGAGCACGCCCTGCTGCGCGAGCAGGTGGCCCGCTTCATCGCCAAAGAGGTCGAACCTCACGCCCAGGCCTGGGAAGAGCAGGGCATGGTGCCGCGCGAGGTCTTGCAGCGCATGGGCCGCGCGGGGCTCTTGGGCCTGATGTACGAGGAGCAGTATGGCGGAGGCCAGGCTGACGCGCTGACCAATCTGGTGTTTGCCGAGGCGCTGTCGCAGTCCACCTTTGCCGGCTTCATCATCACGGTGCTGGTGCACACCGACATGGCCAGCCCGCATTTGCACCACGCAGGCACGCCCGAGCAAAAAGCCAAGTACATGCCGCGCATCACCGCGGGCGATTGCATCAGCGCCGTCGGCATCAGCGAGCCGGGTGCAGGCTCCGACGTGGCTGGCATCCGCACATCGGCGCGCCGCGAGGGCGACGAGTGGGTGATCAATGGCACCAAAATGTTCATCACCAACGGCGTGCATGCCGATGTCTACTTCGTGGCGGCCAAGACCGGGCCGGGCAAGCGCGACATGTCGATCTTCATCGTCGACAAGGGCACGCCCGGTTTCACGGTTGGTCGCGCCCTCAAGAAGACCGGCTGGCTGTCTTCGGACACGGCCGAACTGGTGTTTGACAACGTGCGCATACCCGCCGGCAATTTGCTGGGCCAGGAGCACAAGGGCTTTTACTCGGTGATGAAGAACTTTCAGACCGAGCGCATCGCACTGGGCGCCATGGCCGTGGGCCACTGCCAGCAGGCCTTGAAATTGACGCTGGACTATGTGCGCCAGCGCCAGGCCTTTGGCGCAACGCTTTGGGACCAGCAAACCATCCGCCAGCGCCTGTCGATGCTCGATGCCAAGACCCGGGCCGCGCGTCAGTTCATGTACCACTGCGCCTGGTCGGTGACGCAAGGTCACGACATCGTGCAGGAGGTCTCGATGCTCAAGGCGCTCACCGGCGAGCTGGTCAACGAGGTGGTACAGACCTGCCAGCAGTTTCACGGCGGCATGGGCTTCATCCGCGAGACCGCGGTCG
>JBILGP010000213.1:0-4397 GCA_044350985.1 Polaromonas sp.
GGGCCTGACCCAGCGCCAGGGCCAGCACGGCCAGCAAGGCCGAACACCAGGGCGGCAACTGCAGCAGCGGCAAAGCCAGCCCCACCGCAAAGAAAGCCGCATTGGCCAGGAGCAGCCCCAGCCACCAGGGCCCCCGCACCGCCGTCCAGGCGAAGGTCAGCAGATGCGCCACCGTCGCGGGCAGACACACCAGCGTCGCCAGCGCAATGTCCTGGACCTCTCGCACTGGCGCTGCGAGCAAAACAAAGCCGGTGATCGGACCGGCAATCATGGGCAAACCACCGAGCGTGCCGCCCACCGCATGACCGAAACGCCGAGCGGCCAGCGAGGACAAAAGGACCGATGCGGCCACCAGCAGGAGTTTGAGCAGCATGCAAGTTGCCTTCAGGCCTATGGGTTGAACAGGCGCCGGCCTTCCCGACGGCCCGCCCATGGCTCAGCCCGGATTCTGGCAGACGGCCATCGAGAGCGCCTGGCGTGGCTTGAAACACAGAGCGTCGGGGTTTGCCCGAGGCGGGCGATCACCACCGCTGCGTTTTAAACTGTCTAAAGGCCCACCCCCCCCACGCGCAGGAGACACCCATGAACGCCGCCCTTGACCGCCTCACTCTCCCACCGGCCAAGCTCATGAGCGGTGACGACTACCGCGAATCCTTGCGCAGCTACAGCCCCCGTGTGTTTTTGGACGGGCGCGAGGTCGCCAGCGTGGCAGACGAGCCGGGTTTTGCGCCGGGCGTCAACGCGCTGGCCTACACCTACGACTTTGCCCTGCGCCCTGAGCTTGAGCACCTCGCGCTGGCCACGCAGCACTCGCGCCAGCGCGTGGTCAACCGCATGCTGCACGTCAATGAGTCCTCAGGCGATCTGCTCAACAAGCTGGAGGTGGTGCGCCTGCTGTGCCAAGAAACCGGCTGCGCCCAGCGCTATCTGGCGCACGATGCGCTCAACGGCCTGGCCCAGGTGAGTGCGCGCATTGACGACGCCCTGGGCAGCACCGAGCACCGCGCTCGCTTTGAGGCTTTTTTGGCACATGTCCAAGACCAAGATTTGTCGCTGGGCATTGCGATGACCGATGCCAAAGGCGACCGCAGCAAAAAGCCGCACCAGCAGGCCAACCCCGACACCTACGTGCATGTGGTCGAGCGCAATGGCAAAGGCATTGTGATCAGCGGCACCAAGGCCATCGTCACTGGCGGGCCGTATATGCACGAGTTGGTGGTCATGCCCAGCCGGCAAATGGGGCGCGACGATGCCGACTTTGCCGTGTGCTGCGCCGTGCGCGTGGACGCGCCGGGCATCACCATGGTCTCGCGGCCAGCCGGGCGGCCCGGTGAAAAACTCGAGCATGGCCAGGCGCTGTTCTCGCGCAAGTACGGCCAGGCCACAGCGGTGGTGATTTTTGACAAGGTTTTCGTGCCCTGGGAGCGCGTGTTTTACGAGGGCCAGTGGGAGCACAGCCAGGTGCTCACCTACAGCTACGCCACCCACCACCGCCACAGTTGTATTGGCGCGCGCGCTGGCTTTGGCGACCTGCTCATTGGCGCGGGCGCCCTCATGTGCGAGGCCAACGGCCTGGATCCCGACACCAAGAGCAACCTGCGCGAGCCCATGGTGGAACTCATCAAAATCACCGAGGGCTTTTATGCCTGCGGCGTGGCCGCCAGCGTCTATGCCACACGTGACGAGCACAGCGGCACCTTCATGCCTGACCCCGTGTACAGCAACATCGGCAAGCTGCTGCTGGCCACGCAAATTTACGACATGCACCGGCTGGCGCACGAGGTCTCGGGTGGCCTGATCGTGGCCTTGCCCGGCCCCGACGAAGACCACAACCCGGCCACGGCCGCCAAGCTTTCAGAGGTGTTGCAGGCCAGCCCCGATGTGCCTTACGACAAGCGCATTCAAACCGCCCGCTTCATTGAAGACCTGACCGCCTCCTACCAAGGCGGCTGGTACTCGCTGATCAGCCTGCACGGCGGCGGCTCACCGGCGGCTATGAAGCAAGAGATTTGGCGCAACTACCCGGTGGGCTCCAAGGTGGAGCTGGTCGAGCGCCTGCTCGAGCGCGGCGTGCTGCACGACGAGCAGCGCAGCATCACGCAAAACCGCCAGCCTGGCCGCTGCTGCGACACCGGCTGCACCGCGCCGGGTCAGCCCATCATGGTGCCGCTGCCTCAAACTCGCAAGTCTGAAAGCCCCCAAAGAGACTGAACGCGCTAGGGACAGTCTGCAAAACCGCGTCATCGCGAGGAGCCAAGCCTTTAGCCGCGAGGAGCTTGCGACGTGGCGGGACGTGGCGATCCATAAGCCTCTGATTTATTGACATGTTCTGGATTGCCACGGCGCTGCGCGCCTCGCAATGACGAAAGGGGCTGTCATTGCCCCCCGCTCCGTCGGTACGCCCCCACCCCGTCATTGCGAGCGTAGCGCGGCAATCCAAAAACGTTGATCAATCAGCGGCGCTGATTCGCATCCAGGCCTTGTGGCGGGCCAACGAAGCCCTGGACATGCATGCCGGCGGGCAGGCGGCGCTGGCCTGCGTGGCCCCGCCATGCCCCGGCGAGACCCTCACAGCCCAAGGCTCAGCGCTGTGCAGCAGCCGCCTGCCGCTTTCGCTTGGTCAGGATCCAGGCGGAGTTCAGGCCGGTCAGGATCATGATGGGCCACAAGAAGGTGCAGACCATGGCCCACAACACGCGGGTGCCCCAAGTGGAGCCCCCCTGAGCTGGATCGACCTTGTAGGGCCCTTCGCTAAAAATGTGCTGATAGGAGTAGGTCGATAGACCGAACAAGGCGCCGAACGAGAGGAACAGGACGATGTAGACGTTCAAGGCAATCTCCTGGGCAATCAGGGCCGCCTCAATTGGCGGTTGCCGGGCTGCAGGCAAACATCTTAAACCGTCGTCAATTAATTTAGACATTTAAATATGTCTATGACCTGATGCATAAAAAGGGCATGTGGGTTCTTAAAGAATGCCCGCGCCTCGCCTTGGGCCGTTCAAAAGTCGGACTCCCTATTGATTTGATCGGCAATCCCGAGGCGATCAGCAATTTTCTGCAACACATTTAAACTATTGATGAGCATCTTCGCTGCTCAATTCCCCCCTCATCCAGGCTTTCCCGATCGTCGCGTTAGGCGACCGGGTGCCCGACCCAACCCCAACGCAAAGCGTCAAAACCATGAAAAAAATGATCGTCATTCCCCTCGGCGTGGGGGCTGTTTTTCTTGCGGGCTGGCTTGGTGCCAGCGTATGGGTGGGGCAGCGGGCCCAGGCGGCTTTGCAGGAGTTCAAGGACGCGCCCAGGGCAGACAACTCTTCGCTGCGTCTGACCCAGGTCAAGCACGAGAAGGGTCTGTTCAGCGCCAAGGGTCAGGCCGAGTTGACCCTCGAACTCGGTTGCGCGGCCGATGCGAGCGCCGGGCCGGTGGGCAGCATTGAGGTCGATTACACGATCTCGCACCTTCTCCTGCCCACCAGCGCTGCGCGGTTTGAGTGGAAGGTCACCGGACTCAAGGATGCATCCGGACAGGCAGCGGACGCATTGAAAGAAGCCGGCGCCTTCGCGGGGGTGGGCACCGTGTCCGTCAATGGCGCAATGCGCACCGACATGAGCTTGCGCGAGATTTCCACGCAGCGATCGGGGCAGACCCTGCAGATACCGGCCTCCAAAGGGTTTCTTGCGATCGATGGCCCAGCGCTGGCGTTTGGCTGGAAGCTCGATCGCGTGGTCAGTCGCGGCGGCGGCCAAGCCATGGAGGCCAAGGACATCGCGGTCGAGCTGGATCTGAAAAACCGGCATCTGGGCACGGGCTTCATCCGCTTGGCTGCCGAGAAGGTCAGCTTTGCCAAGGGCAGCCTGGAGGGCATTTCGCTGCGCTCGGAGGCTGTGGAAAAAGGCGATCAGATCGATTTCTCGATCACGCCAGCGATTCGCCGATTCAACGCGGCAGGCGTTGATCTGAGTGACCTGGCTCTGGAGATGGCACTCAAGGGCTTGGACACCCGCAGTGTCGAGACGCTCAGCCAGATTTACGCCGCCAGTTGTGGCATGCAGTCCCTGACGGCTGAAGAGGGGCAGAAAGCCCGCGATGCCGCCAACAAGCTGCTCGCGCGTGGTTTGTCGCTGGGGGTATCAAAGGTCAGCGGTAAAAACGCTGACGGCGCCCTTGCCGGGCAGCTGATGGTGGTGCTGGAGCCCTCCAAGACGGGCAAGCCCTCTTTGGCGGCCCAGTTGAAATCCGACGGCAAACTGGAGGTGTCCGGTAACTTGGTGCCCGCGCCTCAGCGTGAGCTGGCGGTGCAGATGGGCATGGCCGTCGCTAAGGGCACGGGCTTGGTCTCGAGTTTTGAGTATGCCGGTGGGCTGCTCAAGGTCAATGACCGCGCCCAGGACGC
>JBILGP010000214.1:0-4369 GCA_044350985.1 Polaromonas sp.
CAGCGTCCTCGGGTAGCGCTGCGCATCGCCCGGTTGTGTTCGCTGCTTGCCTTCGCGCCCCAGCGCTATGACCAAACGGGTCTGCGGCATCCCGCGTCGACCAAAACCTGCTTGGCCTGTTGCCCAATGTGAGGCCTCAAGCCAATCGAGCACTGTGGGCCGCTGCTGTGCACCGGGGCGGGTATGGACCATTCCCGCTGCAACGCTGATGTGCGCAGCCTCATCCAAGGCCGTCTGAGCGTTACAGCAGTCGCCAAAGGCACCGCCTGCGCGCTTCATGAGGCGTGGGTCTGGATCCTTGAAGCTGTCCTGGGCCTTGGCCGCGGGGACACCGAACTCTCGCTGGCGCTTGAACGAGCGACGACTGACGGGTGATACCCACATTTTTTTGGCGTGAGTTGACCGGCTTGAGCAGCTCATCCGCACGGGCGCCACAAGCGGCTGGCAGCGCTCGAGGCCCTGACACAAAAGATTCACCGACCCTGCTTACGCTCCTCCTGCGTTCAACTTCAGGAGCCTTCCGTGCGCCTTCCGCTGCTTGCTCTGGCCTTTGCCAGCACCTTCTGCCCACACTTGTCTGCCCAGCAGGAATTCACCGCCCGCCTCGCCGGCCACGCCGTGTTGCCCGCTGCCAGCTTCATTGCCCCGCCGGCTGATGCGCCCAGCGACCTTCGTGTCTCGGGCAAATTCGCCAACGGCCCGACGCGCATCGAGGCCATCGGCACCTCCGAAGGCCGATCGGCCGGACGGCCCACAGGCCTGAAACTGCCGTTTGCCGGACAACCGGTACAGGGCCACTCGGGCATCAAGCACATGCCCGATGGCAGCTTTTGGGTGGTCACCGACAATGGCTTCGGCTCTAAGGCCAACTCGCCCGATGCGGCGCTGTTCTTGTCGCACTACCGCATCGACTGGGCCCAGGGTTCGATCGCGCGACTGAACACCGTCTTCCTGCACGACCCCGACCGCAAGGTTCCGTTTCGCATCGTGCACGAAGGCACGGACAAGCGCTACCTGACCGGCGCCGATTTTGATCTGGAGGGCTTTCAGATCATCAATGGCAAATTCTGGATTGGCGAAGAGTTCGGGCCTTATCTGATCCGCGCCGACATGAGCGGCAAGGTCGAGGCGGTGTTTGAAACCATGGCCGACGGCAAGCCTGTGATGTCCCCCGACCACTTTCGCGTGGTCAGCCCCAACCCGGGCCAGACCCTGCCCGATACCGTCAACCTGGGTCGCTCGCGCGGCTATGAGGGCTTGGCTGCATCGCCCGACGGGCGCTTCCTCTACGGCATGCTGGAGGGGCCGCTGTGGGACGCCCAGAAGAAGGACTGGGAGCGCATCGACGGCCAGCAGGTCCTGCGCATCCTCGAGTTCTCGGTGGCGCAAGGCCAATGGACCGGACGGCATTGGAAGTACGTCCTGTCGCCCGGCGCGACGGCCATTGGCGACTTCAACATGCTCGCTGACAGCACCGCCTTGGTGATCGAGCGCGACAACGGCGAAGGTACGGCCGACAAAGCCTGCCCAGCCGGCCAGCGCGCCGAAAACTGCTTTCACGACCTGGCCCGTTTCAAGCGGGTGGTCAAGATCGAAATGAATGCGACCAATGCCAACGCACCGGTGCGCAAGATCGCCTACATCGACCTGATGAAAATCCAGGACCCCGATCGCAAGTCACGCAAGCCGCTTAACAACGGCGTGCTGACCTTCCCGTTTTTCACCATCGAAAACGTCGACAAGGTGGACGATCGCCACATCGTGGTGGGCAACGACAACAACCTGCCCTTCTCGTCCTCACGCGATCCCAACAAGGCCGACGACAACGAGTTCATCTTGCTCGAAGTCGCCGACTTTCTCAAGGCTCGCTAAACCCCACCCTGCAAGACCCCGAGCCGGCTGGCTCGGGGCATCGCCATGACCGCTTTTTTGCCCCCTGTCCTCGCTCGCATCCTGACCGGGTTGGCACTGGGCTTGGCTTGCGCCGGCGCACCTGCAAAAGCGGGCGCTCAACAAGCGCTGCCAAGCTTTCACTTCGTAGCCCTTGGTGATCTGCCCTATGGTGCCCCCGCACAGTCGTACCCCGCTTACCGTCAGCTGATCGATCGCATCAATCTGCACCGGCCGGCCTTCAGTATTCACGTGGGCGACATCAAGTCGGGCTCGACCCCGTGCAGCGATGAAGAGTTTGCACGGCAGCTCGAACACTTCCAGCGCTTTACTGGTGCCGTTGTCTATACGCCCGGCGACAACGAGTGGACCGACTGTCACCGCAGCAACAACGGGGGCTACGACCCCCTGGAGCGCCTGGCCAGCTTGAGGCGTGTTTTCTTCGCTGGGCCTGGCTCACTGGGCCAAGTCGCGCTGGCGCTGGAGCGGCAATCGCAGCTGATGCCAGCCTTCGCCCGCTACGTCGAAAATCAACGCTGGCATCATCAAGGCGTAGGCTTTGCCACGGTTCACATCGTGGGCAGCAACAACGCACTTGAATCACGCAGCGCTCAGGCAGCGGCCGAGTTTTTTGAGCGCGACCAGGCCAATATCGCCTGGATCCAAGCGGCCTTTGACTGGGCTCAGGCCCAACAAGCGCGCGCTCTGGTGCTGGCGTTTCAGGCCGATGTGTTCGAAACACGCAGTGCTTACGAGGACTTTCCCGGCTGGTCGGGTTTCAAGCGCTCCATAGAGGACACCTTGCTGCCCTTGGCGGCCAAGTGGGGCAAACCGGTGCTGGTGATCCACGGCGACAGCCACCAGTTTCGGATCGACCAACCCTTTGCGCTGCGCAAAGCCCCCTTGCGCAACGTCACCCGCCTGATCGTGCCGGGCGCCTCCGATGTGCGCGCCGTGCGTGTGGAGGTGCGAGCGAGCGGACAGTTCGCCTTCGAGCTCATCGACAGCCAGTAAGACTCAAGCAGCGACGCGAATCAAACGCCCACGAAGTTGCGGCCACGCTGCGAGCGCAGCGCCTCGCTCAGGATCAGGTTGCCCGCCGGCGAAGCGCGCAAGTCGCGGCAGCGCACCCCAACGGCCTTGAGCCAAGACTGCAGCGACTCCACGGCCTGCCGGCTGGGCAGCGCGAACAGCGTCTGCAGTTCTTGGCTGACACCGGCATCGCGCGCCATCGCCAGGTCCATGACCATCGGCAGCCACACCGCACAGGCCATGCCGTGGGGCACGTTCTCACGCAGCGTCAGGTCGTAAGACAAGGCATGGGCCAGCGCCGTTTGCGTTTGCGCCATGGCCAGCCCGGCCAACAAGCTGGCATAGGCCAGGCGCTCTCGCAAGGCAGCGTCATCGGGCCTCTGCAAAAGAGCGGGTAGATGGGTCAGTACCAGGCGAGCAGCCTCGTGCGCCAGCGGTCGGCTGGTCGGGCTGGCACTGCGGTTCCAGATCGACTCGAGCGCGTGCGACAGCGCGTCCAGGGCGCAGTCGCGGGTGACCGACAGCGGACAGCTTAGGCTCAGTTGTGAATCGATAAGGGCCCGATCTGGGTGGCCGTCGGGTGGATACCAAGAGCGCTTGCAGGCCGGGCTGGCCTGCAAGTCCCAGACGGTGGCCCAGGGGGTGACCTCGCTGCCCGTGCCCGACGTGGTGGGGCTGCACCACAACGTGTGGCGCGTGGCCCCTTCAACAATACAGTTGTCGCGCCAGGCCTGCGCGGCCTCGCTCTTCTGCGGCATCACCCAACGCAGCATCTTGCCCAGATCCAGGGTCGTGCCACCGCCGATGACCCACAACACCCGTTGCGACCGGCCGGCCAAGGACGGCCAGATCTGACTGGCCAGGCTTTGCGCCGCATCCAGACTCGACATGCGGTGATCCTGCCAGACCCAGCCCAGGCAGCGCTCGCCCCAATGCTGCAGCCACCGCAAGCGCATGTCTTGCGTCACTGCCGAGGGATCGGCAAGAACCACGAATTCCTGTGGCGGCTCCACCTGATCGTGCAGACCCGCGCCAAAGTCAATCTGCACCGGCAAGGGGTGCGTTAGATGAAGCGCTGGCGCAGCCATGAAGACAGCAGATCAATCAAGGAAACCGTCACGATGAGAATGAGGAGCACCGCGCATGTCTGGGCATATTCAAAGCCGCGGATCACCTCAAACAGCACCACCCCGATCCCGCCGGCGCCCACCATGCCCACCACCGAGGCAGATCGCACATTCGATTCAAAGCGGTACAGGCAATACGACAGCCACAGCGGCATCACTTGGGGAATCACACCGTAGGCAATCTCGGCCAGCCGGTGCGCGCCGGTGGCGCGTATGCCCTCGACCGGACGCGGATCGATCGCCTCGACCGCCTCGGAAAACAGCTTGGCCAGGGTGCCGGTGGTGTGCACAAACAAGGCCAGCACGCCCGCAAACGGTCC
>JBILGP010000215.1:0-4358 GCA_044350985.1 Polaromonas sp.
AATTGGTTCAAGGTCTTCAGGATTGGGGCCAGCAGCAAAGCGCGCAATCGAGTGGTGCCAGCGCGCAACTGGTGCAAACCTTGACCCAGGCGCGTGATGTGCAGGACCAGGCCCTGCGCCGCTTCGCTCTGGACATGCAGACCCAGTTGCAGCAGCTGGCCGCCCAGCAGGAGCAGCGCCTAAGCGAGATACGCAATTCGGTCGAGCAGCGCCTTGGGGCCTTGCAGGACGGCAACGAGAAAAAACTCGAGCAAATGCGAGCCACCGTCGACGAAAAGCTCAACAGCACGCTGCAGCAGCGGCTCGATGCGAGCTTTGCCCATGTGGCCCAGCGGCTCGAGCAGGTTCACCGGGGGCTCGGCGAAATGCAGACGCTGGCCCAGGGCGTGGGTGACCTCAAGCACCTGCTGAGCAACGTCAAGACGCGCGGCATATTCGGCGAGACCCAACTGGCTGGTTTGCTCGAGCAGGTCTTCACCGTCGAGCAATACCAAGCCCAGGTCTGCACCGTGCCGGGCAGCCGCAATGCGGTGGACTTTGCTATCCGTTTGCCCGGTCGCAGCGATACGGGCCAGCCGCTTTGGCTGCCGATCGATGCCAAGTTTCCCAGCCAGGATTACGAGCGTTTGCTGCTGGCGCAGCAGCAGGCCGATGCCGAGGGCGCGGCCAGCGCGGCGCGGGCGCTGGAGGCCAGCGTGCGTTTGCAGGCCCGGTCGGTGAGCGAGAAATACATCTCGCCGCCTCACACCACCGACTTTGCGATTGTTTTCTTGCCCAGCGAGGGCCTGTATGCCGAGGTGCTGCGCCGCCCGGGCCTGGTCGAATCGCTGCAGCGCCAGTGGCGGGTGGTCGTGGCCGGCCCCACCACGTTGCTGGCGATGCTCAATTCGCTGCAGATGGGGTTTCGAACGCTGGCGCTCGAACAGCGCTCCAGCGAGGTCTGGCAAGTGCTCGGCGCGGTCAAGACCGAGTTTGCCAAGTTCGGCGATGTGCTGGCACGGGTCAAGGCCCAGACCCAGACGGTGCTCAACACGCTCGACAGTGCCGAGCAGCGCAGCCGGGTGATGGGGCGTGCGCTGCGGCAGGTGCAGGCGCTGCCGCAGGACGATTCGGCTCGGCTGCTGCCGGCCGATGCGGCAGGGCAGGCACTTGACGCGCATGACGAGCGTCCGGGTTGAGTCAAATGCCTTTTAGACCGATGCCGGTAGTCAGTCCGTGAATCCCCAATTGCTGCGCCTGATCGGCGGCCAGGTCTTCCTGCACAGCACCTTGGCCGGCAATCGCATGGCCGCGCCGCTGTGGGCGCTGGGCGCCGGCTACAGCCCGGCAGCCGTTGGCGTGCTGCTCGCGCTGTTTGGCGCAAGCCAGATGGTGTTGGCCGTGCCGGTGGGGCGCTATGTGGACCGCCACGGCATCCTGTGCTCTGTCTTGGCCGCCTGCCTGGGCGGTTTGCTGGCCATGATCTGGCCCCTGTTTGGCGTCCTGTGCGTCACCGCTTTGCTCACCGGCGGGGCGACGGCTGCGACGGTGATCGCCATCCAGCGCCAGGTGGGGCGCCTGAGCTCGGGCGGTGCCGATTTGCGCCGCTCGTTCAGCTGGCTGGCCATTGGTCCGTCGATCTCTAATTTGATGGGGCCGCTGGCCGTTGGATTTCTGATCGACCATGCCGGCCCCAGCCCGGGCAGCCAGCAAGGCTTCCAGGCTGCGTTTGCGCTCATGGCCGCCGTGCCGCTGGTCACCTGGTGGCTGCTGCGGCGCGTGCTGCGGGTGTCCCAGGCCACCGATGCGGCTGAACCGCAGCCGCAGGTGCCGCTGCGGCAAACCTTGCAGCTGCTGCGCCATCCGGGCATTGCACGCCTGATGTTGGTCAACTGGTTGATTTCCTCCAGCTGGGATGTGCACAGCCTGGTCGTTCCGTTCATTGGCGTGGCGCGGGGGCTGAGCGCCACGCAGATCGGCATGATCTTGGGCGCCTTCGCGCTGGCCACCGGCTTGGTTCGGCTGCTGTTGCCCCTGATGGCTGAGCGCATACGCGAATGGGCCGTGATCAGCGGCTCGATGTTGATCAATGGCGCACTTTTCGTGCTTTACCCTCTGCTGCCTTCGGCGCTGGCCATGGGCCTTTGCTCCTTCATGATGGGCGTGGCCCTGGGCGTGGTTCAGCCCATGGTGATGAGCATGCTGCACCAGATCACGCCGGTTGAGCGCCAGGGTGAGGCCCTGGGTCTGAGGCTCATGGCGGTGACCGCCACCGGTGTGGCGGTGCCCCTGCTGTTCGGATCGGTCAGTGCCGTGATCGGCTTTTCGGGCGTCTGCTGGCTGATTGCGGCTGTGCTGGGCTGTGGCGTGCGCCCGGCTTGGCGGTTGCGCGAAATTCAAGTCCCCGGGGGTCACCCGGAGGATGGAGGACCGCCCCGTTCGCCTCGATGAGACTGCCAGCGGCGGCACCGTCTCGTCAGAGCTTGTAGAAGTCCTTGATCGACTGCCACGCGGTCTGTGGCTCGTCAACGTAGCGAAACAGATCCAGATCCTCTGGCGAAATCGCGCCGGCTTCGAGCAAGGCGTCAAAGTTGAGCAGGCTTTTCCAGTACTGGCTGCCGTAAAGCAGGATGGGCACCGGTTTGGCCTTGCGCGTCTGCACCAGCGTGAGCACCTCGAACAGCTCATCGAGCGTGCCATAGCCACCAGGGAAGGCCACCAGGGCCTTGGCGCGCATCATGAAATGCATTTTGCGCAGGGCAAAGTAGTGGAACTTGAAGTTCAGCGAGGGCGTGATGTAGGGGTTGGCGCCTTGCTCGTGAGGCAAGGCGATGTTCAGGCCCACATTGGGCATGCCTTCATCGTGGGCGCCGCGGTTGGCCGCCTCCATGATGCCCGGGCCGCCTCCGGTGCAGATGTAAAGCCGTCGCTGTTCGATGCAATCGCGGCTGTAGCGTGCCACCAGCCTGGCAAATTGACGCGCTTGATCGTAATAGCGCGAGTGGTCGACTTGCCGCTGCGCCGTTGCCAGTGCCTGGGCATCGCCCTGGGTGCGGGCCTGCTGCAAGGCCTGCTCAGCGAACTCGGGAGAGACGAAGCGGGCGCTGCCAAAGACCACGATGGTGTTCTCGATGCCCAGTTGCTGCTGTTCCAGGTCGGGCTTGAGCATCTCGAGTTGCATGCGCATGCCGCGGGTCTCGCGGCGCAGCAGGAACTCCGGATCGGCAAAGGCCAATCGGTAGGCTTCGGCCTGCAAGGGCGTGCCGCTTTGGGCATGGGCCTGCAGCTGAGCCCAGGCGTCGGCCAGACGGCTCGCCGAGAGGTTTTCCGTGTTTTCCATGCCTGCCATTGTCCTCCAAGGTGGCGCGCCGGCGCAGTCTCGAGGCGCCTAGCCACCTAGGGCCTCAGCCCATTCCGAGGGTCAGGCCCAGGGGCACGAAGAGCAGGGCCAGCACGTTGCCCAGCATGATCATGCTGGCCACCTTTTCAGGTTCTTGCCGGTACCGGTCGGCCAGCATGAACTGCAGCACCGCTGGCGGCAAAGCGGCAAACAGGAGCAACTGGGCCCTCGCCAGCCCGTCGAGTTGCAGCGCCTGCGCCAGCGGCAGGGCCAACGCAATGCCGATCACCGGCCGCGCCACGGCACCGAGCACGCCGCCGACCAAGCTTTTGGGCTCGAAGGCGCTCAGGCGCACGCCCAGCGCAAACAGCATGAGGGGCAGGGAGGCATCGCCCATCAATTTCATGCCGGTCAACAGCACCGCCGGCGGACGCACATCGGTCAAGGCGCTGGCAAAGCCGAGCACCGTGGCCAGCATCATGGGACTGAGCAGCAGGTCGCGGGTGCGCGCGTCCCGACTGGTGATGCGTGCGCCGATCGAAAAGTGGATCAGGTTGCTGATCGAAAACAGTGCCACGGCCGCACCGATGTGCTGCGGCCCAAACGCCAGCAAGGCCAGTGGCAGCCCCATATTGCCGCAGTTGTTGAACATCACCACCGGCACGAGCGTGCGCGGCGATTGGCGCGAGAACAGGGCCAGCGGCCAGGCCAGCAGGCCCGCGCCCAGGATGAGCAGGGCGCCGCCGGCCAGCAGCGCGGCGTGCTCTGCGATTTCGAAATTGCGCGAGGCCAGCGCCGAATAGGTCAGCATGGGTGTGCACACATCGAGTGTGATGCGGCTAAACACCGTCATGTCCGGACGAAAACGCCGCGCATAAAGGAAGCCCACCGTCACGATGAAAAACACCGGGACGATGATTTCGATGAGCCGGCTGATGACGGTCATTTCGCCCGATGGGGGGCACGCTGGCCCGCGAGCCAGGCCAGCAGTGCGGGGCGAACGCCGGTCAGCCCCTTGTAGTCGGACACGGCCTGGCTC
>JBILGP010000009.1:0-14052 GCA_044350985.1 Polaromonas sp.
ACCCCAAAAGGGGCGACCGATGCGCGGCAAGCCGCTTCGGGCTACGCCCTCAGCGCCTTGCCGCGCATCAAGAACTTACACCACTTCCCGGGACATTAACTTGACCTGTCGTATGCTCTTGCGCCGGCGTTGCATCGGTCAGTCGGCTGTTGAAGGAGTGGGCTTTGGAAGATCCCGACAAACTCGCGCACTGGTTGGCGCAGGAAGCAAAGATCAAGTCGGCCTTGGCCCGCGGAGCGGGGCCGGGTGTGGCCGCCCCAGAGCAAGTGGCCGGGCTCACGGGCTTGCAGTTTTTGCAGGCCATGCTCGCCGGAGAGGTGCCTTTTGCGTCGATCGCGCAGACCCTGGATTTCGCACTGATCGAGGTCGAGCAGGGTCGTGCGGTTTTTCAGGGGGTTCCGGGGCCCGGACATCTCAACCCCATGGGCACAGTGCACGGCGGCTGGTACGCCACCTTGCTCGACTCGGCCATGGGCTGTGCGGTGCACACCCTCATGCCGCCTGGTCGGGCCTACACCACCGCCGAGATGAGCGTCAAGCTGGTGCGCGCGATCAAACCCACCGTGGTGCGGGTGCGGGCCGAAGGCCAGGTGCTGCACTGCGGCCGGCAACTGGCCACGGCGCAGGCCAAGCTGGTCGGACCCGATGGCACGCTCTACGCCCACGCCAGCACCACCTGTCTGGTCTTCGATCTGCCATCGGCTTGAGGCCAGGCCGGCGGCAGACTCCAAGCTGTGTTGGGCCTGGCGCGGCCACGCCAGGACGATGTGCCCACGATCGCCTACCATCACAGGCTTGTGCTTGCCAGCCCTGAGGGCCGCAGGCGATGGCCTTTCATCAACCGATGACCTCGAGAGACCTGATATGTCCGATACCCCCGCTTACACCCCGCCCAAGGTCTGGACCTGGAGTCAGCCCAACGGCGGCCGCTTTGCCAGCATCAACCGACCGGTTGCCGGAGCCACGCACGAGCAGGAGCTGCCGCGCGGGCGCCATCCGATGCAGCTCTACTCCCTGGGCACGCCCAACGGCGTGAAGGTCACCATCATGCTCGAGGAGCTGCTGGCGCTCGGTCACAGCGGCGCAGAGTACGACGCCTGGCTCATCCGTATTCAAGACGGCGCGCAGTTTGGCAGCGGCTTTGTGCAGGTCAACCCCAACTCCAAGATTCCGGCCTTGCTCGACTGCAGCGGCGAGCAGCCGATCCGGGTGTTCGAGTCGGGCGCCATCTTGATGCACCTGGCCGAGAAGTTTGGCGCCTTCTTGCCCACCGAGCCGGCCCGCAGGGCCGAGTGCATGTCGTGGCTGTTTTGGCAGATGGGCAGTGCGCCGTTTGTCGGCGGCGGTTTCGGGCATTTCTATGCCTATGCGCCGGTCAAAATCGAGTACGCCATCGACCGCTATGCGATGGAGACCAAACGCCAGATGGACGTGCTCAACCAGCGCCTGGCGCAGCATCGCTACGTGGCGGGCGACGACTACACCGTGGCCGACATGGCGATCTGGCCCTGGTACGGCGCCATGGCCCGCGGCGAGATGTACGAGGCGGGCGAGTTTTTGCAGGTGCACGAGTACACCCATGTGCAGCGCTGGGCCCAGGAGCTGTTCGATCGGCCGGCCGTGCGGCGCGGGCGCATGGTCAACCGGGTGCGCGGCGAGCCCAGCACCCAACTGCACGAGCGCCATGAGGCCAGTGACTTTGACACCCGCACGCAAGACAAGCTGGAGGCCCGACCATGATCACCTTGTACGACTGCGCCAGCGCGCCCAGCCCGCGCCGTGCGCGCATCTTGCTCGCCGAAAAGGGCGTGGTCCACGAGACGGTGCAGGTCGACCTGCGCACCGGCGAGCAACTGAGCCCAGCGTACCGGCAGATCAATCCGCAGTGCACCGTTCCGGCCTTGCGCGTGGTCGATGAGGCGGGCCAGGTCTTGACACTCACCGACAACGCCGCCATCGCCGCCTACCTGGAGGCGCGCTATCCGCAGCCGCCCCTGCTTGGCGCAAGCCCCGCCGACAAGGCCGAGATCGCCAGCTGGGCCTGGCGCATGGAGTTCGATGGGCTGATGCCAATTGCCGAGGCGCTGCGCAACAGCTCGCCGGGCATGGTCAACCGCGCCTTGCCCGGCCCGATCGACTACCCGCAGATCGCCCAGCTCGCCGAGCGCGGGCGACAGCGGGTGCAGCGCTTTCTTGACGAGCTCAATGAGCACCTGGCCGGGCGCGATTTCATCGCCGCAGGCCAGATGAGCGTGGCCGACATCACCGCTGTGGTGGCGGTCGACTTTGCGCGCATCGTCAAGATCAAGCCTGACGAGCGCCATTCGCATCTGTCGCGCTGGCGCGCGGCGATGGCCGAGCGCGATTCCATGAAGCGCTAACTGCTGGCCGGTCGGATGATCAGCTGGTGGCTCAGCACGATGTCTTGCTGGGCGTCGGGCGCTGCGCGCAGGATTCGCGCAATGGCCGCGCCATACTGGTCGTAGGGGACGCGCACCGCGTGCAGCCAGGGGGCGATCCATGGGTTGAGCGGGCTGTCATCAAAGCCCACCAGGGCATAGTCACGACCGGCCAACGCACCGTGTTCAGCGGCTGCCCGGTAGGCTCCGTAGGCGATCAAGTCACTGGTGCAAAAAACCGCATCCGGCAGGCCCGCGCGAATGATTTTTTGCATGGCTTTGTAGCCGATTTGCAAATGGTCGGCTGACGCCAGCGTCTGGATGCGGGCGCCGGGCACCGCGAGGCCGCGCGCCGATAGCTGCGCGCGAAAGCCCTGAACCCGACCGGCCGTTGCTGAGGAGGCCAGACGGGCATGAATCAATGCGACCGACTTCATCTGGCTGTCTGCAAACCAGTTGGCCACATCGCGGCCAGCCTGTTCATGATCGATGCCGACGTAGCGGCCTTGTCCTCCTGGCACCGGGTTGCGCCGGTTGACAAAAATCAAGGGCTCCTGCGAGGCATTGAACTGGCGCAGAACGGGGCTGTCGACCGCGCCGAGCAGCACCAGGCCGCAAGCGTACTGGGCGCGCATTTCCAATAGGTACTCGTCTTGCAGTTCGGGCTCGTCGTGGGTGTCGCAAAGCACCATCACATAGCCGGCATTGCGCAGCGCGACCTCGGCTGCAGCGGCGATGGCGGCCATCGCGGGATTGGCCAGATTGGCAGCAAGCACCGCCACCAGCCGGCTTTCGCGCCGGCGCAGGGCCCGCCCCGCGCCCATTGGCCTGTAGCCCAGCGCCGCAATGGCCTCCTGCACCCGCGCAACCGTTGCGGGCGAGGCTTTGTTGGCCACTCCGTTGGTGACCCTAGAGACCGTGGCGATGGAGACGCCGGCGCGCTGGGCGACGGCTGAAATAGAGACGGCGGGCCTGGCGGCTGGCTCAGTGGGGGCAGCATCTGCGGCCGGTTTGCTGCGGGCGGGTCGTTTCATGACGGATGCGTCGAGGGTCGGCCCAACCTGCGGACTCGGTGGCGGGCAGTGGGTTTAGGGTTAACTCTGTCTTGTTCATTATCGAGCCCACGAATAGACTAGAGGGTAAACGTTTTCCCTTTGTTTCCTCGCTCTTTGCTTTTGCGCCAGTTGTTCTCATCCACTTTTCAAGGAGGCCTCCATGAATGTACGCAAAGTCTTATCCACCATCGGCTCGGCCGCGGCGGCCCTGCTGATCGGCCAGGCGTCGGCGCAGGAACTCGTGATCTGGCACGACCTGGGCGACAACGGCGTCAAGTGGTTCCAGGCCGCGGGCGCCGAGTTTGCCAAAACACGTCCTGGGGTGAGCGTCAGGTCGGTGAGTTTTCCCACCGAGCAGTGGTTTGGCCGCGCGATTTCTTCCATCAACACCGACACTGCGCCCGATCTGATCTACAACAACTACGAGCGCGTGATTCGGGTCGCCGATCAGACCAACAAGTTGATGGATCTCAGGCCGGTGCTGGCCTCGGTGAGCGACAAGGCCTTTTTGTCCGAAGACGATTTGCGGGTGGCCACGCACGGCAACAAGATGATCATTTTGCCGGTTCAGCGGGTGCAAATGGCCCTGGGCGTTCGCAAGAGCTGGTTGGACAAGGTTGGTGAAAAATTCCCCGCCACCTGGGCCGACGTGCAGCGCGTGGCGGTCAAATTCAGGGATGCAGATCCCGATGGCAACGGGCGCGCCGACACCTTTGGCATGGCGCTGCAGGCGGCCAAGCCACGCGATTTGATCCACATGCTGGACCTGTTCATGTTTGGCTCGGGCTTGCGCCACACGGTCATCGACCCGCAGGGCAAGATCGTCATCGACGAGCCGGCGCGGGCCAAGGTGCTTGAAGAGGTGCTCAAGGCCTACACCGAGTACCGCTACATGTCACCCGATACGATCAACCATTCGTTCCCCGAGATGTACCAGATCATCGAGGGCGGACGTGCCGGGATGTTCCGGGTCGGCGACTGGAACGTGCGCAAATGGGACGGTCCAACGGTTCTCAAGGGCGACTTTCTGGTCGGTCCCTGGCCGGCTTTTGACGGCCGCAAAAACTCGGTGGTCATTGGCGGTATGCGTGGCGTGGCCGTCCCGGAGAATTCCCCCAACAAGGCCCTGGCGGTCGAGTTCGCCAAGTTTTTGCTGAGCAAGCCGGCCCAGCAAGCCTCTCTGGACAATGTGGGCTCGGGCGTGCGCAAGGATCTGGATCTGGCTGCTCTGTCGGAGCGTCAGCGGTACTTCGCCACGGCCAACTACTCGCTCGTGGCCTATGATTTTCCGGAAGCGATCCACGCCTTTTATCCGGAACTGGAGGCGGCCTATCATCGCAAGCTGCTCACGGCGCTGGCCAAACCACCGGCCAACTGGAAGGCGTTCATCAGCGAGACCGCCAATGAAATGCGGGCCCTGGTGACCAAGCTGTCGGCTAAGAAGTAAAGAGGGAGAGCCATTGGGTGGCCAGCGTTGAAATTCAACACGTCGTCAAGAGCTACGACGGCAAGCAGACCGTTGTTCACGGCGTCGATTTGAGCGTTGGCCACGGCGAGTTCGTGGTGCTGGTGGGCCCATCCGGTTGTGGCAAGAGCACGCTCTTGCGCATGATCGCCGGGCTCGAGTCGATCTCAGGCGGAGACATCCTGATCGATGGGCAGCGGGTCAACGACCTGCCGCCCCGGGACCGCGACATCGCCATGGTCTTCCAGGACTATGCGCTGTATCCGCACAAGAGCCTGTACGACAACATGGCCTTTGGCCTGCGTCTGCGCAAGTACCCGGAGCACGAGATCAAGCAGCGCGTGATGGACGCGGCCCGCTTGCTGCAGATTGACCACATGCTCGATCGCAAGCCCGCAGCCCTGTCCGGTGGGCAGCGCCAGCGGGTGGCCATAGGCCGTGCGATCGTGCGTCAGCCCAAGGTTTTTCTGTTCGATGAGCCGCTGTCGAACCTGGATGCGCAGTTGCGTGCCCAGATGCGCACCGAGATCAAAAAGCTGCACCAGCGGCTGGGCGCGACCATCATCTACGTAACGCACGACCAGGTCGAGGCCATGACACTGGCCGACCGGATCGCCGTGCTGAGCGCCGGCCGTCTGATGCAGTACGGCCGGCCCACCGAGGTCTACGACACACCTGCGGCGCTCTTCGTGGCCGGCTTTACCGGCTCGCCCGCAATGAATTTGCTGGCCGTGCAAGTGCTGCCGACCGGATTGCAGCTCGGGCCCGATTGCATCGCCGCTATGCCCCCCGCCTGGCTGGCGCGCGCCGGTGCGGTCAAGCGCCATGTGCTGGGCATACGCCCCGAGGACGTGCATTTGACCCCTGCGCAGTCCAGGGTGGCCGTGCCAGCGCGGGTCGTGTTGACCGAGCTTTTGGGCGCCGAGACCTTGGTGACCTTCAGCGTCGGTGAGGTTGAGCTTGTGGCGCGGTGTCCAAGCCATTACGGGCCTCGGCCCGGCACGCAGGCGCAGATTCATCTTGAGTCCACCCGCCTGCACTTGTTCGATGCCGACTCCGGCAGCGTCCTGCCATGAACCCACCGGTGCGCGCGGCGGGCGTCGGCCCGCTCAGGCCTGATCCCTTGCCGCCCATCGGCGTGTTTTGGTTGTTTGTGTTGCCCTTTGCTGCCTTGACCGTGGTCTTTGGCATCTGGCCTATCGCCCTGTCGATTCAGACCTCCATGACCGCATCGGCCACGGCCCTCAAGCCCAACGCCACCTGGGTGGGGCTGGCCAACTATGCGTCCATCTTTGCCGACCCGGTGTTTCTTGCCTCGCTGGGACGCACGCTTTACTACACCACGCTGGCTGTGGTCAGCACGATCGTGTTGTCCTTGCTGTATGCACTGCTGCTGCACTCGGTGTGGGTCGGCAAGTGGCGCACCTTCTTTAAGGTGGCGGTTTTCCTGCCGGTGGTCACGCCCGACATTGCGGGCTATGTGGTCTGGCGCTGGCTGTTCGACCAAAGTTTTGGTGCGATCAACGTGGGCTTGACCTATCTGAACCTGCCAACCTTTGGCGGGCTTGCGTCGACCCAGACGGTGATCACGGCAGTCCTGATTGCCGAGTTATGGCATCACGTGGGTTTTTATGTGGTGATTTTCCTGGCCAATCTCGCTTTGTGTGACCGATCGCAATGGGAAGCCGCCGAGATTGATGGGGCTGGACCGTGGCTTAAGTTTTGGCATGTCCTGCTGCCGCAGTTGCGGCCGGCGCTAATGGTCAACAGCGTTTATGCGCTCATCCAGTATCTCAAGACCTTCACTGTGGTGGCGGTCATGACCAAAGGCGGGCCCAACGACAGCACGAACTTTCTGAGTTATTACGCTTACCAGTTGTTTGACCAAGGCCGCTACGGTGAGGCCACGGCCATGGCCAGTGTGCTGTTTGCCATCGTGATCGTGCTGGCGCTGGCCGTGATGTATCTGCAAAAACCGCGCTCATGAACCGATCGCATCACACCGCCCTGAAGGTGCTGGCCGTGGCCGCTGGCCTGCTGGTGAGTTTTTTGTGCCTGTATCCCTATTGGTGGATGTTGGTCAGCGCCTTTCGCACCAGCGAAGCCATTTTGTCCTCGCCCTTGCGTCCGTGGCCCGAGACAATCAGCTTTGATGTGTTTCGGGACATCTCGCAGATTGGTGGCACCCCGCTTTGGCGCTACGTGTTGAACTCCCTGTTCATCACGACAGCATCAACGGTTGCCGGCGTGTTTGTTAGCGCCTTGGGCGCTTATGCGCTGGTCCGGCGGCCACAGTTCTGGCTGTTTCGGCTGCTGCGACTGGGCTTCCTGATGACCATCATGTACCCCTATATGCTGCTGGTTATCCCGGTGTACATCGTGATGTACAAACTTGGCTTGCTCGGCAGTTACGCCGGCATCGTGATGTTCCTGGCACTCGGGCCGATCCAGTTCTTTTTGTTCGAGCAGTTTTTCAGGGGTATCCCCAAATCGGTGATTGAGGCGGCTCTGATCGATGGCGCCCGAGAATGGCAAGTGCTGTTCATGGTCGTCATGCCTTTGGCCATGCCGATTGTGGCGACTGCGACGGTCATCACCTTTTTGCTCAATTGGTCGCAGTGGCTGCCGGTGATGGTGGTCTCGCGTTCACCCGATACCTTCACTTTGCCGGTGGCCCTGATGAACATCAGCGGCGAGCTGGGTGTGAACTTTCAGGGCATCATGGCCCTGTCGGTTCTGACCACCTTGCCGGTGACCCTGTTTTTCCTGCTTGCCCAGCGCCGCGTCATGACGGGCATGACGGCCGGTGCGGTCAAGGGCTGAGCCGGGGGCATTTCATGACGACAGACGCTGACGACTTTTCTGCCGATCGCGCCTTGCAGGCCCAGGTACTGCGTGCTCGCGAGCGCACTTTGGACTGGTTTGCCCAGTTGCAGGCACCAGGGCAGCCCCTGGGCGTGGTGCGCATCAGTGCTGCCCACGATGCGCAGCGCTGGCCGGGCATGCTGCTGCCTGGCACTTACAACGCCATCATGGGTCTGGACTTGCTCGGCGGGCTGGGGAATCTGAGCGGCGCGCAGCGCCAGACCCTGGCCGATTGGCTGCTCGGCCACCGGCGCGCCGATGGAGTGTTCAGGGTTCCGGGCATGCGAGACGATGAGGTCTTCAAGAAACCTGATCCGGTCGAAACCTGGAACTACATTGATTTTCATGTCAGCAACTACACCCTCGGCGCCATCGAGGCGCTGGCGCCCGAGCAGGTGCCGCTGTTGCGATTTGTCGAGAAATACCTGGACCCGCTTGAGCTCAAGGCCTGGCTGGCCGAACGCGATCTGCGCGACCCCTGGCTCGAGGGCAACAACATCGTCAACTTGGGCAGCTTCCTGCTCCTGCTGGCCAGGCACCTGCCCCAGTATCGCGGCGCGGTCGAGCAGGCTCTGGAGTGGATGTTTGCCTGGCATGATCGACTGCAGGAGCCCAGCACGGGCTTTTGGGGGGTGGGACAGTTGTCTGACCCGACACGCCTGCTCCATGCCATGGCCGGCTCGATGCACAACTACCATCTGTGGTACCACTGCCGACGGCCTTTGCCCTTTCATGACAAGGCGGTCGATTACTGCCTGAGTCAGCCGGCGGCCCTGGTCAGCGCCTGCATCGATGTCGATTTGGTGGATGTGTTGGTGCATGCCCATCGTCTCATTGGGCACCGCCGCAGCGACACCGAGGCGTGGTTGCGAGCGGTCTTGCCACAACTGTTGGCCTTTCAAAATCCCGACGGTGGTTTTGCCGATGTGCTCGATGGGCCTGGCGTCGCGCCGCGGCGCCAGGACGGCTGGGTCAAGGGCTATGAAGAGCCACAAGGCCTGTCCAACACGTTCTCGACCTGGTTCAGGTGGATCGCCATCGCCATGATTTGTAACTGCCTGTGGCCGCGCTGGCAGCCCTTTGCCGGGGGCTGGAAGTTTCGCCAGATGACCGGCATTGGATACCTCGCACCCTAAGCCTATGGACCACCCTGATTTGGCCGACACATCCGCAGTCGATCCCTTCGCCCATCTGCACGATGAAGCTTATTCGGCCAGTTTTGATCAACCACGGTTGACCCATGCGGGCTTGGTCGAACCGGCTGGCCGGCCCGTGCAGTCTCTCGACGGCCCCTGGTTTTTCACGCTCGATCTGTTTGACGAAGGTCTGCGGCAAAAGTGGTATGCCGATGCGCCGCTGCCGCCTGAGCAGTGGCCGCGTCCACGCGATTACGATGCATCGGCCGGCGCGACCCTGGAGACGCCATCGTGCTGGAACTTGGCGCAGCCGCAATGGCTGTATTTCGAAGGGGCGGCCTGGTACACCCGCACCATCGAGCACACGATCGATCCAACCCGGCCCACCACGCTGCTGCGCATCGGCGCTGCGAACTACCAGGCCCGTGTTTTTGTCAACGGTCAGTTTCTGGGTACGCACCTGGGTGGTTCGACCCCGTTTTGTGTCGACTTGAGTCATGCGCTGGTGCCCGGTGCCAACCGGCTGCAGATTCAGGTGGACAACCGGCGCGAGCGCGGCCGGGTGCCGATGAACCATTTCGACTGGTTCAACTATGGCGGCTTGTACCGCGAGGTGGGGCTGCTGCGACTGCCTTCGGTCTACATCGCTCACGCAGGCTTGCAATTGGTGCCCGATGGCAGCTTTTCGCGCTTGTCTGCGCAGGTGCGATTGTCCAGCCCAGTCCATGCCAGCGTGAGCCTGACGGTGCCCGAACTCGGTCTGCAGACCTCGGTGCCGGTCATCGATGGGCGGGGGACGGTGGTGATCGAGGCGCAGCCGCAACTTTGGTCACCCGAGAGCCCTCGTCTGTACCAAGTGGAGTTTGGCCTGGGGGCCGATGTGTGGAGCGATCGCATCGGTTTTCGTGAGATCCGCGCGCGCGGCCAGCAGATCTTGCTCAATGGCCGCTCGATCTATCTGCGCGGCATTTGTGTGCACGAAGACGATGTGCTGCTGGGCAAGGTCTCGACCGAGGACGACGTCAGGCGCCGGCTGGGTCACGCCAAGGAGCTGGGCTGCAATTTCCTGCGCTTGTCGCACTATCCCCACCACGGGCATGTGGCGCGCCTGGCCGATGAATTGGGTCTGTTGCTCTGGGAAGAAATTCCGGTGTACTGGGCGATTGATTTCGCCCGACGTGCCACGCTGGACGATGCGAGCAACCAGCTGCTCGAACTCATCGCCCGCGACTGCAACCGCGCCAGCGTGATCCTGTGGGGGGTGGGCAACGAAAACGAGGACTCGGATGACCGTCTGGCTTTTATGCGTCAGCTCGCCACGCTGGCCAAGCAGGCCGATCCGAGCCGCCTGGTCGGCGCGGCCTGCCTGATTAATCGAGAAAAGTTTTGCATTGAAGACCGGCTCACCGATCACATTGACGTGATCGGGATCAACGAGTACTTTGGCTGGTATGAACCGGACTTTTCCGGACTCGATCGCCTGCTGCATTCGTCGTCGCCTGACAAGCCGGTCATCATCAGCGAGACCGGCGCCGATGCCCAGGCCGGTCACCGCGGCACCGTCAGCGAGTTGTTCACTGAAGACTGCCAGGCCGAGATCTACCGCCAGCAGATCTCTCGCATCGAGCAAGCTCCCTATGTGTGCGGCATGACCCCTTGGCTGCTCTACGACTTTCGCTCAGAGCGACGCCAGACCGTCTTCAATCAGGGCTTTAACCGCAAGGGTTTGATGGCGCAGGACAAGCAAACCCGCAAAATGGCTTTTGCTGTGCTCGCCGAGTTTTACCATCGCAAACAGGCGCAGCGCTGACCATTGCAAGGCTCGAAGCGATCCATCGGCCATGGCACAAAGACATGGATTGCCACGGCGCTGCGCGCCTCGCAATGACGCGGCCGTTACTCGTTGCGCCCCAGCCCCGTCATCGCGAGGAACGAAGCGATCCATCGGCCATGGCACAAAGACATGGATTGCCACGGCGCTGCGCGCCTCGCAATGACGCGGCCGTTACTCGTTGCGCCCCAGCCCTGTCATCGCGACCCTGCGCCGTCATCGCGCCCCCGCCCTGTCATCGCGAGGAACGAAGCGATCCATGCGGCCATCGCGCAAAGACATGGATTGCCACGGCGCTGCGCGCCTCGCAATGACGCGGCCGTTACTCGTTGCGCCCCAGCCCTGTCATCGCGACCCTGCGCCGTCATCGCGGCCCCAGCCCTGTCATCGCGAGGCACGAAGCGATCCATGCGGCCGTGGCACAAAGACATGGATTGCCGCGGCGCTGCGCGCCTCGCAATGACGGGATAGAGGCGTTATTGCACCCCCGCCCGCCCCCGCGCCTTAAAGCCTGGCCAGGCGATCGAGCGCTGCCTTGAGCGTCTCGTCTTTTTTGGCGAAGCAAAAGCGCACCACCTGCTGGTCAAATCCTTCGCCGTAGAAGGCCGACAGCGGAATAGCGGCCACGCCGATTTCGCGGGTCAGCCATTGGCAGAAGTCGGCTTCGCTTTGGTCGCTGACGGCCGAGATGTCGACGCACTGGAAGTAGCTGCCTTCGCTGGGCAGCAGCTTCAAGCGCGTGGCCGACAGGCCCTGCCTGAACAGGTCGCGCTTGCGCTGGTAGAAGGCCGGCAGTTGCAGGTAGGGCTGCGGGTCGGCCATGTAGTGCGCCAGGGCATGCTGCATGGGCGTGTTGACGGTGAACACATTGAACTGGTGCACCTTGCGAAACTCGGTGGTCAGGGGAGCCGGTGCGGCCACATAGCCCACCTTCCAGCCGGTGACATGGTAGGTCTTGCCGAAGCTGCTGACGATGAAGGCGCGTGCGGCCAGGCCAGGAAAGCTCGCCGCGCTGTGGTGCACCCGCTCGGGCGCATCGAACACCATGTGCTCGTAGACCTCGTCTGATATCAGCAGCACATTGGTGGGCGCGAGCAGCTCTTGCAGCTTGAGCATTTCCTCGCGGCTCCAGACGGTGGCGCTGGGGTTGTGCGGCGTGTTGATCAAAATGGCCCGGGTCTTGGGGCCAATGGCCTGGGCGATCCGGTCAAAGTCGGGCCTGAAGCTGCCGGGTGTGAGCGGCACGCGCACCACGGTTCCGCCGGCCAGTTCGATGTTGGGCACGTAGCTGTCGTAGCAGGGCTCGAGCACGATCACCTCGTCGCCCGGATGCACCACCGCCAAGATGATGGTGATGATGGCCTGCGTGGCGCCGGCGGTGATGGTGATCTCGCTGTCGGGGTTGTAGGCCTTGCCGTAGAGCGCCTGCACCTTGTCGGCCACCGCTTGACGCAGGATCGGCACGCCGGCCATGGGTGGGTACTGGTTGAGGTCGGCGTTCATCGCGTCGGTGACTGCGCCGGTGAGCTTGCGGTCACAGCCAAAGTCGGGAAAGCCCTGGCCGAGGTTGACCGCGCCGGTCTGGCTGGCCAGGGCCGACATCACGGTAAAGATGGTGGTGCCCACCTTGGGCAGGCGGCTTTGCAGGACAGGGGTGGCGCTCATGGTTCGGTGCAGGGCAACAGTGGAGGGGAGGGCGGGGCTGAGAAGTTGGCAACTGCAGCGGGTCGCCGCGGCAATCGGTTCGTGACCGTCAGGAGGGTCACAGCTCGTGGTCGGCAAAGTCTCCCGACATGGCTTTCATGATACGTTCGCGCGGGAGTTTGTCGCTGACCAGGTGGGCGAAGTGGTAGACGAAGTTGCGCAGGTAGGCGCTGCGCTTGAAGGCCACGCGTGCCACATTCATGCCAAACAGCGTGCCGGCGGGCCGAGCCACCAGGTCTTTGCGGTCTTCGTCTTGCATGGCCATCTCGGCCACGATGCCCACGCCCAGCCCGAGCCGCACGTAGGTCTTGAGCACGTCCGAGTCTATGGCCTCCAGCGCAATGCGCGGCGCGAGCTTGAGCGCGGCAAAAGCCTGGTCGACGCGCGTGCGGCCGGTAAAAGAGGGGTGGTAGGTGATCAGTGGCTGCTCGGCCAGCTCGTGCAGGTCGATGCGCTCGCGCCGCGCCAGGGGGTGGTCGGGCGGCATCACCAGCATATGCTGCCACTCGTAGCACGGCAGCGTCACCAGCTCTTCGTACTCGGTCAGCGATTCGGTGGCGATCCCGATCTCGGCGACCTCGTCGATCAGCATGCGGGCCACCTGCGCGGGCGATCCCTGGTGCATGCTGACATTGACCTTGGGAAACGCCTGCCGCAGCCGGGCCACCGGTTGCGGCAGCACGTAGCGCGCCTGGGTGTGGGTGGTGGCGATCGACAAGGTGCCGCTGTCTTGGGCAGAAAACTGCTCGCCGATGCGCCGCAGATTGCCCACTTCGCGCATGATCAGCGCGATGCTTCGGACCACGTGTTCGCCCGGCTCGGTCACGCGCTTGAGCCGTTTGCCGTGACGGGCAAAGATCTCCACACCCAGCTCTTCTTCCAATTCGATGATGGCCTTGGAAACCCCGGGCTGCGAGGTGTGCAGCGCCTTGGCGGTTTCGGTCAGGTTCAGGTTGCGGCGAACGGCTTCTTGAACAAAGCGAAATTGGTGAAGGTTCATATCTGTATTGGACTAAGTAATCCAATCATTATGCCTTTTATGCGCCGTTCTTGCCTCTGACGGCCGAGCTTGGTCGGCCAGCCCGGTCAGGTTGGTTTGTGCAGCGCCATATCGGCCAGCAAGGCCGTCAGGGCCGGCCACTGACCGGCCGCTGGCAGCAACTCGAATTGCACCTGGGGGTGCGCTTGGCGCAGGCCCTGCATCAGTTGCGGCAGGTCCTCGCGCGCATGCTTGCCCATGCCCAGAAACAGCGGAAACACCCGCACCGCATCGACGCCCTGTGCCACCAGCGCCTCGACCGCTTGCGGCAAGCTCGGCTCGCTCAGCTCGAGGTAGGCGCAGCGCACCGGGGTTTGGGGCGAGCGCTCGGCAATCGCCCGGGCCACAGCCGCAATCGGTTCGTGCCAATGCGGATCGCGCGACCCGTGGGCAAACAGCACTATGGCCTGGCTCATCATCTGATCCTATCGCCTGAGCACCAGCCAGACAAAGGCGGTCAGTGACACGGCGGTGTACAGCAAACCAGGGGCTGCGGCGGCCAGCCAAGGCTGCCACTGCTGCAAATTACCGACGTAGACGGCGACGTTGTTCATCATG
>JBILGP010000217.1:0-4354 GCA_044350985.1 Polaromonas sp.
CGGAAATTGCGCCGATAGGCGGGGCTGACGAACCAGACCAGCCAGCCCAGAAAGCCGCCGAGCGCATGCAGCAAGGGCAGCGGCCAACTCGAAAGAATGCGAAACAGCAAATGCATGGAGGTCAGGACCGTGGGGGGCCAAGTGTAGAAGCCCGGCAGTGCCTATAATGCGCCCGTCGCCGAGTTACTGAACAACTTGCAGGGCGACGTTAAACCCAACTGCTAAAGCGTTCGCCGTGACTCCAAAGCCGGCAACGCGCCGAGCAACACTTTTTTTTGGAGAGCACACCCATGGCGAACGACTACCTCTTTACTTCCGAATCGGTCTCCGAAGGCCATCCTGACAAGGTCGCCGACCAAGTCTCCGATGCGATTTTGGACGCGATCTTCAAACAAGACCCACGCTCGCGCGTCGCCGCCGAGACCCTGACCAACACCGGACTGGTGGTGCTGGCCGGCGAGATCACCACCAACGCCCACGTTGACTACATCCAGGTGGCGCGCGACACCATCAAGCGCATCGGCTACGACAACACCGAATACGGCATCGACTACAAGGGCTGCGCCGTCATGGTCTGCTATGACAAGCAGAGCAACGACATTGCGCAAGGTGTCAACCACGCATCGGACGACCACCTCAACACCGGTGCGGGCGATCAGGGTTTGATGTTCGGCTATGCCTGCAATGAGACGCCCGAGCTGATGCCCGCCCCCATCTATTACGCCCACCGTCTGGTCGAGCGCCAGGCACAGCTGCGCAAAGATGGCCGCCTGCCCTTTCTGCGTCCGGACGCCAAAAGCCAGGTGACCATGCGCTATGTGGACGGCAAGCCGCACAGCATTGACACCGTGGTGCTGTCTTCGCAGCACAGCCCTGACCAAAGCGAGACGGCCACCAAAATGAAGGCCAGCTTTATTGAGGCGGTGATCGAGGAGATCATCAAGCCGGTGCTGCCCAAGGAGTGGCTGCAGGACACCAAGTACCTGATCAATCCCACGGGCCGTTTTGTCATTGGCGGCCCGCAGGGCGACTGCGGCCTGACCGGGCGCAAAATCATCGTCGACACCTACGGCGGGGCCTGCCCGCACGGCGGGGGCGCCTTCAGCGGCAAGGACCCGTCCAAAGTCGACCGCTCGGCCGCCTACGCCGCGCGCTACGTGGCCAAGAACATCGTTGCCGCCGGCCTGGCCAAACAGTGCCAGATCCAGGTGGCCTACGCGATCGGCGTGGCTCGCCCGATGAACGTGACGGTCTACACCGAGGGCACTGGCGTGATCCCCGACGACAAGATCGCGGCACTGGTCAACGAGCACTTCGACCTGCGGCCCAAGGGCATCATCCAGATGCTCGATTTGCTGCGCCCGATCTACGAAAAAACCGCAGCCTACGGCCACTTTGGCCGCGAAGAGCCCGAGTTCACCTGGGAGCGGACCGACAAGGCCCAGGCGCTGCGTGCAGCAGCGGGCCTGTGAGCCCGACAACGGCGCCCTAGCGCCGGCGAACCCAGCCCTGCTCCAGCGCGAAACGCTCACACTCGGCCCTGAGCCAGGCAGCGAAAAGATCGCGCGCGGGGTTGGCGCTGGCATCAGGGGCCGCCACCCAGTGGTAGCGTGACGTGTGCACGGCCGCATGCGGATGCACGCGCACCAGCGCACCGGCGCAAAGCGCGGCATCGGCAATGCTCTGGCGGCTCAGTGCCACGCCGAGGCCGAGCTGCGCCGCTTGCAACAGATGGGTTGAGTCGGTAAAGACCATCGCCGCACGTGCAGGTCTGAGTCCGACGGCCTCGGGGCCGGCACTGGCCAGCCAGCCTGACCAGCTCTCGCTGGCGTGCAGCAGGGGGCCGCGCAAGATGTCGGCCAGCGCGCTTGCGGCCGGCACCCGATGGGGCGCAGCCAACAGCACCAGACGGTCATCGAGCAGGGGCGTGCTGCTCAGGCCCTGCCAGTTGCCATGGCCAAAGCGAATCGCTGCCTCGACCTTGCCGCGGCCCAGTTCCGCCATCGACATCGAGGCTTCCAGAGTCAGAACGATGCCGGGATGCAAGGATCGAAAGCGCGACAACCTGGGCAGCAACCAGCCCTGGGCAAACGAGGGCAAGACCGCCAGCCTGACGCGGCCCTGGCCACTGCTGGCGACGCTGTCGCGCGAGGTCAACCGCTCGGTCGCCTCGGCAATGTCACTGAGCGCCTGGCGAACTTGGTAGCCATAAATTCGCCCCGCCTCCGTCAGCTGCATGCGACGCCCCTGACGGGTGACCAGGCTGTGTCCTAAAACATCTTCCAAGGCGCGGATCTGGTGTCCGACGGCGCCTTGCGTCAGGCTCAGCGACTCGGCGGCGCCCGCCACCGATCCGGTCTCGACCAAAGCAGCGAACGCCTTGAGGGCGGGCAAAGGGGGGGTGCGGGATGACACAAGCTGAAGCAGTCAATATTTTTCGCGGGGATCGCCAAAAAGATTAGCACATCGCCTGCGCGATAGCTCCCACAATCAAAAGCGTCTGCCCCATCTTGCCTGCAAACTCAATCGGAGCTCATCATGCTACTCAATGAAATTCAAGACTTTCTGGACGACTATTTCGAAGTCCTGCAAACCCAGGATATGGACCTGTTCGATCGTGTTTTTCACGCCAGCGCCGTGCTGTACTCGTCGCAAGACGGTGCCGTGGTCGTGCGGCCCATGCCGCAGTACCGTGAGATCGTGCGCCAGCGCCAATCGCCCCAGTCCAAAGGCGCGCCGCGCCAGGAGGAGGTGCTCATGGTCGATCTGCTCTCGCCAACCATGGCAGTGGCCAAGGTGCGCCTGCGGCTGTTTGACAACATCATGGAAGACCATCTGAACTTGATGAAGCATGAGGGCCGCTGGATGGTCTACGCCAAGCATTACTACCGCGCTGCAAGCGTGCAGTGATGGGCACCCGGGCCGCGCCAGGCGGCCCGAGTTTGCTCGCCTCGGCCCCCGCCTTTCACGCCCGCCCATTTCCAGCCCCCCCTGCCGGCCACGGCCTTGTGCCGCTGCGTACGCAGGGCAAGTCTTTAAAACCTCCACCGGAGCGCAGCGCGCCAGCCTGTGATCGCGCGCGCTGATCAGGCGCCCCGACCCCGCAGGGTCTCAATCACGACCCGGTGATCTGTATTTTTATACAGCCCACCCCTAAAAAAGCACCGCAAGTGGCGCAGGAAAAGGGCCGGCCCTTGAAATCCGGGCCAGACGGCCCTATCATTAGCACTCGTCTGGATTGAGTGCTAACAGCATCCATCCCCGAACCGCCGAGCGGCCGCCTTTATAACGGCGCCTCGGCTTGATTTTGCTACTCACTTGTTCACATCAGGAGATCCAATGAAACTTCGCCCTCTGCACGATCGCGTGATCGTCAAGCGCATCGAAAACGAAACCAAGACCGCCTCTGGCATCGTCATTCCTGACAGCGCCGCAGAAAAGCCCGATCAGGGCGAGATTTTGGCCGTCGGCCCCGGCAAAGCCAACGACAAAGGCGAAGTCAAGGCCTTGGGCGTCAAGGTCGGCGACCGTGTCCTGTTTGGCAAGTACAGCGGCCAGACCGTCAAGGTCGATGGCGACGAATTGCTGGTGATGAAAGAGGAAGACCTCTTCGCCGTCGTCGAAACCAAGTGATGTTGCGGGACAGTCCCAGGGACGCTTCGCGGCACTGGCTCTGTCCCCAAGTGATCAAGATATTTTTGAACTGAATCTGGAGAAATTAAATGGCAGCAAAAGACGTGGTTTTTGGCGGTGACGCCCGTGCCCGCATGGTCGAAGGCGTGAACATTCTGGCCAACGCCGTGAAAGTGACCCTGGGCCCCAAGGGCCGCAATGTGGTGCTCGAGCGCTCCTTCGGCGCCCCCACCGTGACCAAGGACGGTGTGTCCGTGGCCAAGGAAATCGAGCTCAAGGACAAGTTGCAGAACATGGGTGCGCAGATGGTCAAGGAAGTTGCTTCCAAGACCAGCGACAACGCCGGTGACGGCACGACGACTGCCACCGTGCTGGCCCAGGCCATCGTGCGCGAAGGCATGAAGTATGTGGCCGCCGGCATGAACCCGATGGACTTGAAGCGCGGCATCGACAAGGCCGTGACCGCCCTGGTCGAGCAGCTGAAAAAGGCTTCCAAGCCCACCACCACCTCCAAGGAAATCGCCCAGGTTGGCTCGATTTCCGCCAACTCCGACTCCAGCATTGGCGACATCATCGCCAAGGCCATGGACAAAGTGGGCAAGGAAGGCGTGATCACCGTGGAAGACGGCAAATCGCTGGACAACGAACTCGACATCGTCGAGGGCATGCAGTTTGACCGTGGCTACCTGAGCCCCTACTTCATCAACAACCCCGAGAAGCA
>JBILGP010000216.1:0-4354 GCA_044350985.1 Polaromonas sp.
CAGCTTGGCCGCCCAGGCCGCCCAGGCCGCCCAGGGCGCGTCGGGCGCGCCCGACGAGGGCCTGCCGCAGGCGCTGCGCTTGCAACTGGCGCCCAGCGAATGGATCACCCAGCGCCTGGCAGCCATGGCCGGTACCGGCCAGCAAAGCACCTGGGCGGCGGTGGCCGGCCATTCGGTGGCGGCCGAGACGCTCAAGCTGGACGTGCAGAACCAGCAATGGCCCGCCTTGGCCGAGCCGCTTGCCGACGCCGCACCGGGCGAGGCGGGCACACCGGGCGCCGGTTTGGGTCAAACCGGTGGCGAGTCGCTGCGCACGCACGCCCCTGCGGGCGGCTCGGCCAACGTCTGGAGCAGCAGCGCCAGCCAGCGGATGGAACAATATGAAGAGCTGGCCCAACGCCTGGGTGAGGCCCTGGGCCAGCGCCTGCAAAGCCAGCTCGAGCGCGGGCAGTGGAAGGTCCAGATGCGGCTCGATCCGGCTCAACTCGGTCGCATCGACCTGGAGCTGGACATGAATGCCGGTGCTCTGGAGGCGGTCTTTCGCAGTGACAATCAAGTGACCCGTGACCTGATTGCCCAGAGTCTGCCCAAACTGCGCGACAGCCTCGCACAAGCGGGCACGGCAGTTGCTAATGTCTGGGTACAAGGGGATTCGAACCGCCAATCTGGCGGAAATCCGACACCCGAGCGTGCGCCTGAGATGCCTCAGGCCCGCAGCCGCGATACCGACTCCGACGAGCCGGTGGCGGCCGCGGCCTCACCTGGTGCGCGCCGGGGGACTAGTGCCTGGGATGTGTTGGCCTGACCACAAGGGCTGGCGCCTCGCACGGGCGATACCTGAGGGTTGAGTCATGGCAGAAGAAGCTGTTGTTGAAGAAGGTGCGGAGCAAAAGCCCAAGTCCAAGCTGATTCCGATCATTGCGGGCGCAGTGGGACTGATCGTGCTCGTGGCCGGCACCATGCTGGCCACGCTGTACTTCACCGGTTATTTCAAACCCAAGCCGCCGCAGCTGACGGCCGAGGAGCGCATTGCTCTGGGCCTCGATCCTGAGGTCGGCGCCAAGGAAGGCGAAAAAGGCAAGGACGGCAAAGGCAAGGACGGCAAGGACGGCTTGCCCGAAAAGCTCAAGAAGTCGCCGCAGGCCGAGCGCTTTGACTTCAACTACTTCCAGATGGAGCGCGAGTTCCTGGTCAATATCACCGGCTCCAAGCGCGTGATGTCGATCCAGGTCGCCGTCATGACCCGCTACGACCAGCGCGTGGTCGACAACATCAAGAAGCACGAATTTGCCCTGCGCTCGGTCATGATGGACGTCATGCGCCAGTCGCAAGAGGCCGACATCAACAAGCCCGAGTTTCGCGTCGACCTGGCCAAGCGGCTGCGCGATGCCATGAACGCCCAGCTCGAGAAGTTCGAGGAGTTCGGCGGCGTGGAAGACGTCTTCTTTACCTCCTTCATCGTGCAGTAAAGCGCACCCAACCGGCCGCTGGGCACACCTGACCATGTCTGATCAACTGTTGACCGCAGAGGAGCTCTCGGCGCTGGCCGAGGGCATCAACGACGGCAGCATCCCCGTCGATACGGGCTACAACACGTCCATGCGCGTGCGCAAGCACGATCTGGCCAGTGAGGATTCGAGTCTCGGGGTCAATGTGGCCTCGATCGACATGATCAACGAGCGCTTCATCCGCACCTTCCGCCTGGGCCTGCTCGAGATGCTGCGATCGAGCCCGCGGGTGACGCCCAATCGCGTGCAGATCGCCCGCTTTGGCGACTACCTCAAGGGCCTGCGCGCGCCGCTGTCGGTCAATATGGTGCGCCTCAATCCCTTGCGCGGCTACTCCATCGTGGCCATCGACCCGGTGGTGGTGTTCAGCTCGCTCGACAGCTTTTTTGGCGGTTTTGGCCGTGGCGTCACCCAGTTGCCGCCCACCCGCCTGTTCACGCCCACCGAGACCCGGATCATCAACATGATCATGGAGGTCTTCTTTCGCTCGCTCAAGGACGCCTGGTCGCCCATCATGGACATCGACGAGGAGGTGGTCAGCTCGGAGATCAATCCGCAGTTTGCCCAGATCGCCGATGAGAACGACCTGGTCATCGTTTCGCATTTTGAGGTCGAGGCCGGCCCCAACACACAGGGCTTCATCGACCTGGTCTACCCCTATGCCTCGCTCAAGCCGGTGCGCGATCTGCTGCGCAGCCGCGTGCAGACGGGCGACGGCAACGAGGAGTCGGACAACCAGTGGCGCGGCGACCTGGGCACGGCGGTCGACAACGCACCGGTCGAGCTGCGCGTGCTGCTCGGTGAAATCTCCAGCAGCCTGGGCGCCGTCGAGGCCATGCAGCCCGGCGATGTGCTGTTCTTCAAGAAGCCGGAACTGGCCCGGATGCTGATCAACGACGTGCCTGCCTTTGATGTGCAGGTGGGCAATCTGGGCAGCCAGACAGCGGTGCAAATTGCCCGCAGTGTCATTCCCGGCATGCAATAAAACCCGCAGGACCCTAGACCATGAGCGATCCCAAACTTGGCAATACCGGCGCCGGCGACGGCCAGATCAACCCCGAGGTGTTGCAAAACATCCAGGTGACCCTGTCCGTGGAGGTGGGCCGCGCCATGATCAAGATCCGCGACCTCATGCGCCTGACCCAGGGCAGCGTGGTCGAGCTTGACCATATCGCCGGTGAGCCGCTGGACCTGCTGGTCAACAAGACCGTGGTGGCCCAAGGCGAGGTGGTGCTGGTCAACGACCGCTACGGCATCCGCCTGACCCGCGTCGTGCCCGCCTCCGAGCGCATGAAGAACCTCTAAACCGCAGGCAGCTGGCTCATCATGGACATCTTGCGCATCATCGGCAGCCTGATCCTCGTGTTCGGGCTCATGGGTGCGCTGCTGTGGGGCCTCAAGCGCATGCAACTGAAGATCGGCGCGCCCACGCCGGGGCGGCGCCTGCACATGATCGAGAGCGTCAGTGTCGGCCCGCGCCAGAAAATTGCCTTGCTGCGCATCGACGCCCGCGAAGTGCTGGTGGGGCTGTCACCCGGACAGATGACCGCGCTCGGTCAGTGGGTGGTGGGCCAAGACGATGCCAAGGCAGCAACGGGCGCGCCTGTGGCTGAGCCGCCGGCCGAAGCCTACCCGATGACGGCCCAGGCGCTGCTGGAGCAGGAGTCTCGCCGTGGCCGCTAAATTTTGGATTCGCGCCGGCGCGCTGCTCGTGCTTGCAGCCCTGATGGTGCTGCCTGAGAGCGGCTGGGCGCAGGGCCTGCCGATGGTCACGGCCAGCCAGGGCCCGCGCGGCACGCAGTACAGCATCACGCTGCAACTGCTGGCGCTGATGACGGTGCTCACGCTGCTGCCCTCGCTGCTGCTGATGATGACCTCTTTTGTGCGCATCATCATCGTGATGTCGCTGCTGCGCCAGGCGCTGGGCACCGGGCAGACGCCGCCCAATATGGTGCTGGTGGGTTTGGCGCTGTTTTTGTCGCTGTTCATCATGCAGCCGGTGCTCACCGACGTTTACCAAAACGCGATCGTGCCCTTTATGAGCAACGGCATGAGCGCCGAGCGGGCGGTGGCCGCCGCCGAAGGGCCGATCCGCGAATTCATGCTCAAGCAGACCCGCCAGGACGATATTGCGCTGTTCATGCAGATTGCGCGCAAGGGCGAGCCCATCGATGCCGCCTCCGTGCCCTTTACCACCTTGGTGCCGGCCTTCATCACGTCGGAGCTCAAGAGCGCTTTTACCATCGGCTTTCTGATCTACATCCCCTTCGTGGTGATCGATCTGATCGTGGCCAGCGTGCTCATGTCCATGGGCATGATGATGCTCTCGCCCATGATGATCTCCATGCCCTTCAAGCTCATGCTCTTTGTGCTGGTCGACGGCTGGGGCCTGATCATGGGTTCGCTGGCCTCGAGCTTCACCCTCTGACCCCAGTGACTCTTTTAACCCCGGCCGCACACCATGGACACCACCACCGTCGTTGAACTGGGCTCGCAAGCCCTGTGGATCACCTTGCTGGTATCGGCCCCGCTGCTGCTGGTGGCGCTGGGCGTCGGTCTGGTCATTGGCATTGTGCAGGCGGCCACCTCGGTCAACGAGGCCACGCTGAGTTTTATCCCCAAGCTGGTGGCCATGGCGGTCACCATGGCCTTGGTGGGGGGCTGGCAAATTGCCACCTTGGTCGACTACATGCGGGCCCTGTTCCTGCGCATCCCCACCTTGTTCAGCTGAGGACTGCCGTGATCACCGTGGCCGCCATCGACATCATGGAGCACTTCTATGCGCTCCTGTGGCCCATGCTGCGCATGTCGGCCCTGATGCTCTTTGCCCCGGTGTTCTCCCTGCC